>NZ_JBJGXI010000012.1:0-110487 GCF_045635475.1 Radiobacillus sp. PE A8.2
TAGGCCACTAGTCCCGCAGGAGTCGAAGTGGATTTCCTCCGCTGCTAACGGGATTTCTCTTTGCGTCGGGAGATTGGAGCTCCGGGCAGTCGACTCCTGCGGGACAGCGCGAGCTGAAGATCCACTCAGAAGCGCATTTTGGGACTGCGATTACTCGTCCCACCGAAAACATTTGCTTCTGAGTTAGCTGAAGCCGTGCCCGCGGAAAGCGACTGCCCGGAGCGGAAATCACGAGTACTACGATGGAGGTTACTTCAACTATGAAGTTTAAAAAGCAACAAACTTTAAGAACAGAGCCTTTGACAATATGAGTATTACAGCGTTTACTGCGCTTAATGTTCGGAAGTGAAAAGGCGTCTGCACTCTTGCTTTCCTAAATTAAGGATGGAATAGGCGTGCTTGTTCTACAAATACTACACTTGACATCCTAAAAGAAAGGGGATGCAAGATGGGAAATCCAAAAAGTAATCCAAAGCCTTGGGTACCAAGCCATCCAGGAACACGTAATCGTGAAGCTGGAGGAAACAAGGGAAAACAAATGCAAGTTCAAGGCGGAGAAAAGCCTCAAGTAATCCAAACAAAAGGTCATTAGGGAGGTATTTGATGAGCGAGCATAACACCCAACCGAACCCAGACGACAGAAGCGATAATGTTCACAAGCTTAAGCATATGATTCAAAATACGATTGAAAATTTAGAAGCTGCTCATGAAACAATGCGCTTTGCCTCTGAAGATGAAAAACAAAAAATCAAGTATAAAAATGCTCGTCGTGAAGAATCGATCGAAGCAATGAGAAATGAAATAAAAGATGAATATCGCGATCAACAACATTAATTCTGTGAGCCCACTTAACTTAAGTTAAGCGGGCTCTTCTTCATCAAATAAGCAAGTTAATCCACTTTCCTTACTTGGCTATGATAAAATACAAGCAGAAGGGGGCGGCTTAAATTTGGGACAAAAACTACAAGAAAAAATTGAATCATGGGAATCGATTCAGCAATACCCACCTTTGAAGGAAGTAGAAGCTTTACGGATGTTAGATCAAGTAAAACAGCAGCAGTTGAATATATCTGATCAGTCCTTAGCAATTCTTTACACAATACTTGCTTTCTATAGATTAAAGCGGAACTTCAATGACGATCAAATGACAAATAAATTACTAATCGAAGCTGAAAATATCGATACAGAACCATTAATCTTGGCAGAACTAAAGCATTTGAAACAGTTCTTTCATTTTTATTCCGCTTTATCCCAGATCAAATTGAATCAATGGTCGATAAGGGAAACCGATTTTGATCCGGCAAAATTAAAGAAAATGAATGAATTACACGATGAATTAGATAAGATATTTCAACAAACAAATAAAATGCACCAAAAGCAGTCACAAAATAAATCACACCTTTCGACTGTGTTTGATTCTATTGTATCTAAGCTACAACACCTTTCTGACACACTTTCGGAGTCCATTTCCTTGTTAGAAAACAAAAGAAATGCCGTGCCTGTTCAAGATTTGAATAATCAAGTAAAAGAAATTATACAATTGCGCATCAGTCTTTACGATCACCTTCCTGATGTATTTAAACAATCGGTACACAGTGATCCATTAGAGCAATTAGATAAGATGATTGGGCTTCATGATATTAAAAAATACATTCACCAATATTATTATTATTTAAAATATCAGCAGGAACGAAAACAATTAGGATTTCATATGGTCGATGAACCAGGATTACATATGATTATTACTGGTAATCCAGGTACAGGTAAAACATCAATAGCACGGCTACTTGCATCAATCTATTATGATTTAGGACTGCTGGATACAAATGTAGTAACAGAGGTGAACAGATCTCATCTTGTAGGTTCATATCTGGGACAAAGTGAAGAAAATACAATGAGCTACGTAAAACAATCACTCGGTGGGATTTTATTTATTGATGAAGCATATAGTTTACGACGCGAGGGACAGACTGGAAACGATTATGGTCAAGCGGTTATCGACACATTGGTTTCAAGTATGACCAGTAAGGAATATGCCAATCGTTTCGCTGTCATTTTAGCGGGGTATCCGGAAGAGATGAGGCAATTTCTTTGGTCTAATCCAGGATTACGTAGTCGTTTTCCCGAACAAAATCATATATCTCTACCTAATTTTAATGTGGAGGAGCTATTACAAATTGCTGAAACTACGGCATTAAGTAATGATTATTTCTTTACAGAAGAAGCCTTACATACATTTTCTGGTTTAATTGAACAATCAAAAGTAGATGATACGTTCGGTAATGCTCGTACGGTAAAGGATTTGGTGTTAAAAGCGATCTTTAAAAAAGGTGCAGCCAAAACATTGAAAAGCAATGATAATTGGATCGAGCATATGCGAATAGATAGCGCTGATTTAGATTTCATGGAAGAAAAGGATTCAAATCAACAGCCTATGCAGCAGCTTGAACAGCTCGTTGGTTTAAATAATGTGAAACAGGAAGTGAAGAAATTATCATCCTTTGTAAGATTACAACAACAGCGAAAGCAAAATGGACTACCTACTGTACCTGTACAATTGCACGCTGTATTTTCCGGTAATCCTGGTACAGGAAAAACAACTGTAGCTAATGTTTATTCAAGCATACTGAAGAAATGCGGCTTACTTAAAAGAGGTCATGTTGTATTTGCTTCTAGGAGCGATTTAGTAGCAGGGTATGTTGGTCAGACAGCGATAAAAACGAAACAGAAAGTACGAGAAGCGCTTGGCGGCGTATTGTTTATTGATGAAGCATATTCATTATTTCGCGGACATGATGATTTTGGTAAAGAAGCAATCGATACCCTTGTTGATGAAATGACCAAACATAATGAGAATTTGGTTATCATATTAGCAGGCTATAAACGTGAAATGGAACGATTTATTTCAAGTAATCCAGGATTAGAGTCGAGATTTAAGAAATATTTTTCATTTGAAGATTATCAGGCCGATGAACTTCTGCAAATAACGTCCTTCCATACAGCACGCTATCAATATGAATTAGATGAACAAGCTTGGGCGTATTTAACTATGCAATTAGAAAACAGTCAAGTGGAAGGTAATGCTCGCTTTATCGTTAATTTAATAGATGAAGCGATCCAATTTCAAGCGCTACGAATGGAAAATGCGATAAGCAACAATCAGATGCAGCATTTTCAATTACTAACAGAAGATGATTTCAAAAATGCTTGGAATACGATTAGGGGGAACAAAAAATGACAATTGCCGAAACTAAAGTAAAAGTTCGTTACCAAGAAACAGATCAAATGGGCGTTGTTTATCATGCAAATTATTTAGTATGGTTTGAAATAGGTCGAACAGCATTTATCGAGGAATTAGGGCTAAGCTATTATGAAATGGAAAAGCAAGGTATCGTTGCTCCTGTTATTGACGTGCAAATGTCCTTTAAACAACCGATTCGTTATGGACAAGAAGCTAGTGTGAAGACATGGTTGGAAAGTTATGATGGCTTAAGGACAACATACGCTTATCAAATATCAGACCCGGAAGGAAATATTGCTGTAACAGGAACATCCCAGCACGTGATCGTAAAAAAAGACAGCTTTCGTCCGGTTTCACTGAGAAGATCTTTCCCAGATTGGCATCGCGCATATGAAAAAGCCTTTGGTGTGGAAGTTTAATGGCATTTGGTGTTAAGCGTGAGGAATTAATGGCATGGAAGGCGAAGGTGAAGCACGGCGAGATCGCTTTTTTAACCCATTATTGGCTGGATCAAAGATTTCCTGGTTGTGATACGGTCACAAAGGTGGGGTGTTCCGATCTTGATAAACTAATTGCATGGGGTAAGCAGTATCAGCTTGATAAAAGATGGATTCACGATGACCCGAAATATCCTCATTTTGATCTATTTGGGGAAAGACAACGAGCAATCTTGTTACATGAAGAGCAATGGAAGCAATTAGAACGTTTTAATTTATTATAAAATGGGTGACAAATATAAATTTGTAATATTTACTTTTCTGAAAATAAGAGTATAATAAAAATAAGCTAATAAAAAGGGGGTATGTGTTATGAATATGTTCAAAAGATCAACTCAAAAAATTGTATTTATGACACAGCCCAACGGATAAATATTACCTTCTACTCTTAATGGATTTTTGCCGTGGACTGTGTCAACGATCACGGTTATCAACAATATGACAATAATCTGTCGGAGACCGTGCTGCAATAGCATTGGTCTCTTTTATTAATCCACAGGAGGTTTTAGTAAGTGAAATTAACGCAATTAGGATATAATCAAACAATAGAACAAGAAGCGTTACCATACGTGCAAGCAGGTTTTCAAGTAGCAAGAGTGTGTAAAGAGCATAAGCAAATGTACGGTGTTCTGACCGAATCAGGTGAATTATTAGCAGAAGTATCTGGTAAGTTTATGTATGATGCGAATAGTAGAGTTGATTATCCCGCGGTAGGTGATTGGGTGATAATCAAAGCTCGTCAAGAAGAAAATAAATCAACGATTCACCATATATTACCAAGGGTTAGTAAGTTTTCTAGAAAAGTTGCTGGGGAAGTAACAGAAGAGCAAATAATAGCAACGAATATAGATACGATATTTCTAGTAAATGCTTTAAATAAAGATTTAAATGTGCGCAGAATTGAACGATATTTAGTAATGGCATGGGAAAGCGGAGCTAATCCAGTAATTGTACTAACAAAAAGCGATCTTTGTAATGATATTGAAGATAAAATTGCCGCAGTGGATCAAGTAGCATTCGGAGTACCAATTTTAGCAATAAGTGCGACTAAGCATAGTGGTATGGATCAACTTCAGCCATATTTGCAAGAAGGAAAAACAATTGCTTTATTAGGTTCATCTGGTGCAGGAAAGTCTACCTTAACAAATAAACTTTTTGGAAATGAAATCTTACAAGTGCAAGCTATAAGAACTGATGATGATAAAGGAAAACATACAACAACACATCGGGAATTAATTGTTTTACCACAAGGTGGTATCGTGATCGATACTCCTGGTATGAGAGAATTGCAATTGTGGGAATCAAATCATGAGATGGACGGTAATTTTGATGACATAAAGACACTGGCAGAAGCGTGTCGATTCCGTGATTGCTTACATGTTAATGAACCTGGTTGTGCGGTACAACAAGCCATTCAAGATGATCAATTAGCCGAAGATCGGTTAAAGAGCTATCAAAAATTGCAAAAGGAACTAGAATATGTGGCTCGGAAAAATGACAAACGAGCCCAGCTAGAAGAAAGAAAAAAGTGGAAGAAAATTGCCGGCGATCGCACAAGAGTGCATCGCAAGTAATAAAAAAACACAGGCCGAATTATGGTCTGTGTTTTTTTGTTTTTTCTGGTACAGGATCAAAGCCACCACGATGAAAAGGGTGGCACTTAAGGACGCGCTTTACTGTCAAATAGGTGCCTTTGAGCGCCCCAAAACGTTGATAAGCCTCGATTCCGTACTGTGAACAAGTAGGAAGAAATCTGCAGCTCGGTGGCGTGAACGGACTAATCGCTTTCTGGTAAAATTTAATAATCAGGATAAACAAGTGCTTCATTTTTATTCCTTCTTTACATTACTCTTTTTCGTCGGCTTTATCATAACTAAGTGATGCTACTGCATCATGTAAATGAATCGACTCTTCGTTCCTACAAGAAATAGTAAACTTTTGTATAAAAGGAATTTCATATAAGTCAGCGGCGACTAAGCGGACAATATCCTCTACGAATCGTGGGTTCTCAAATGCCTGCTCTGTGACCATTTTTTCATCAGGTCGTTTTAAAACTGGATGAATACGCGCACTAGCATTACTTTCGGCTGCTTCTAGTAGGATTTCTTTCCAGTCCTCATTTGTGTCGTCATAGTCTTCTGTAAGCTCTACAGCCATTGTTACATTGCCACGTTGGTTGTGAGCGCTGTATTCGCTTATTTCCTTTGAGCAGGGGCAAAGCGTAGTGATCGTGCCAGATAAGCTCACCAATGTGGTATATCCTACATCTAAATCATAATTTACTTTAATCGTCGCATCGGCGTGATTCATGCCAGTCAGCTCTGATGATGGCCCTTTTCTTTCAAAAAACCATGGGAATGTTACTTCTATTTCTGCATCTTTTTGTTTTAAACGAACAGCTAAATCTTTTGCAAATTTTTTTAACGTATCCAGATTAATAACAAATCCAGCTTGATAATATTCATGCAATTGCTCAGTGAATCGACTCATGTTCGTTCCTTTGCTATCCTTACTAATGCTGGAAGTGAAACGAAACGTACCAATGGTAGATTGTAATTTGGGTTCCGTATTACTTGTAACATGAATTGGATGCTTAACATTGGAAATACCTACAGCATCTATATCAAATAAAAAATCTTTTTTTGTATTTTGCAAATCAGCCATCTGATCTTTTTCAACAGGCTTTGTTTTTGGTCCTGCATCTACAGAGCCAAATAATTTATGTCGATCGATTTTTTTCGGTAAATTTTTCTTGTGTTTGACGTTAATACTCATTTAGTTTGACTCCTTTCAACTAAATTAGGGAAATTTCATGGATATTTCAAAGTATACTTAACAACCGACTATTATTCAATTTTTTTCACCTGTTTAGAGACAATATTATTGATTTGTTAGCTTACGAAAGGAATGATATTCGTATTTAAAATAGAGAAAGAAAAGAAGAAAAAGGCCTAATCATTCAAGATTAGACCTTTTTAAACAATCTCTATCACTATTACATCCACTTAATTTTAGGTTCCGTTTTGTCTATTATCCGTTTAATATTGGCGCGATGTCGATAGAAAACAAAGATAGTTAAAATAGATACAACCACCATTAACCCGAATTCTTGTTGGATAATCGTAACAAAAACGGTCACTACACCTGTCACCATTGATGCCAAAGATACATACTTAGAAAGATATAATACGATAAAAAATGACGTTAACATAATTAGAAACAACAGTGGGTTTACTGCTAAAATAATTCCACCAGATGTTGCGACTGCTTTTCCACCTTTAAACCTAGCAAACACTGGATACATATGTCCTACAACTGCAACAATACCGATAATTAATGGATTAATTTCATTAAAACCAATTAAATTTGGTAGTTGTGCTGCTAATGTTCCTTTTAGAATGTCTGCTAGTGTAACAATAATTCCGGCTTTGACTCCCAATACTCGAAAAGTGTTTGTTCCACCTAAATTACCACTTCCATGCTCTCTAATATCAATTTTATATCCTACTTTACCAACTATAAGTGCAAAAGGGATGGAACCGATAAGATAAGCAATAATTGCAAATAAAAAATATTCCATATGAACATACTCCTTTTATGTATAGTGCTTGCCAAATTCATTTTATCACGAAATAGCTTAAGTGTTTTGATATGTTTCTTAAAGGGAAAACAAAAATTAAGTATTTAGTAACCATAATACAGTATAATACAAGTAATAAGAAAGAAAATAAGTAAATTATAAAAAATGGCTCTTTTTTGTGAAATTTGTTGCTTATTTGGTTCTCGATTGAAGTAAAAATCCGTCGTAGTTTGGATAGTGCTTGCACCGCTCCGGAAATCCACTTCGCTTTCCGCGGGGGCTAGTGAGCCTCCTCGCGCTTTCGCGCTGCGGGGTCTCACTTAGGCCACTTCTTAAGGATTACAGGCTAAAACCGTCCTTGTCGGACAACGCCTGCATGACCCTTGCCGGGCCTCAGGAGTCGAAGTGGATTTCCTCCGCTACTAACGGGATTTCTTCTTGCGTCGGGTGATTGGAGCGGAAATCACGTGCACTGCCTTACGACGGAGTTTAGCTAATTTGCGCAATAACAACAATCTAATATAAGATTGCAAATAAACTTGAAATTGATGACTTGAATTTATCACATATCTGATAACAATCTGAAAGGAGTAATTATGTCTTACACACAACCACCAAAAGAACAATTAAAAGAAATTCTCGAAAACGCGAAAACAATAGCTGTAGTTGGATTATCAAATTCGTCGGATCGAACATCTTATCAAATAGCTAGAGCCATGCAGCAAGCAGGATATAAAATTATACCGGTTAATCCGCACATTGATTCTTCCTTAGGAGAGAAGGCTTACCCGTCATTAAGCGATGTGAAAGATGACATTGATATTATTAATGTGTTCCGCCGCTCAGAATATTTACCCGATCTAGCTAAAGAAGCAGTTAAAACGGATGCCCGCGTTTTTTGGGCGCAGCAAGGTATTTATAACGAGGAAGCTTATCAGTATTTAAAAGAGCACGATTTTACTGTACTCATGGATTTGTGTATTAAAGTTGCACACGCGTTAACGATAGGTAAGTAGTTTAGAAAAGCGCAGAGCGCCGTTCAGAAACGTAGCGACTGGAGCGAATCGACTAAAGATAAAGGAATCACGATGAGCTTGCGAATCGATGATGACTTATCGAAGGCGATTCGTGAAGTCGCCATGTTTCTGGCGCTCTGAACTAGACACAAGAAAAGCGCAGAGCGCCGTTCAGAAACGTAGCGACTGGAGCGAATCGACTAAAGATAAAGGAATCACGATGAGCTTGCGAATCGATGATGACTTATCGAAGGCGATTCGTGAATTCGCCAAGTTTCTAGCGTTCGGAGCTAGGCACACGCACAAATATTATCTTATAAGAAAATTCCTGTTTTTGCAGGGGTTTTTTATTTTGGCTATAATATTATAACGTATAACTTTCAGAAATCTATTTGCGATTCGCCAAAAACAAGCTAAAATAGGAAAAGTATAATTTGGAACAGCCTTTACACAGTCAAACATCTGTTCTAAGATGTTAGATAAGGAAAGAAAGGAGCCGGGGAGCTTAGTGGTTAAACAAACAACAACGCAATATTCTGATGACTCGATTCAAGTTTTAGAAGGATTAGAGGCCGTTAGAAAACGTCCAGGTATGTACATTGGTAGTACCGACGCTCGTGGGCTTCACCATCTTGTATATGAAATAGTCGATAATGCGGTAGATGAAGTATTGGCAGGATTTGGTGAGCTTATTCGCGTCATTATACATAAAGATAATAGTATTACTGTTCAAGACCAAGGAAGAGGAATGCCTACAGGGATGCATAGAACAGGCCGACCAACACCAGAGGTAATCTTCACTGTACTTCATGCAGGAGGGAAATTTGGTCAAGGTGGCTACAAAACAAGTGGTGGACTTCACGGTGTAGGTGCATCAGTAGTTAATGCCTTATCAGAGCTGCTAGAAGTTACCATTTACCGTGATGGATTTACCTATTATCAACGTTTTGAAAACGGTGGTGTCCCAGTTACAACACTTGAGAAAAAAGGAAAGACGAATAAATCAGGTACAACAATCCATTTCAAGCCAGATCCAACTGTATTTTCATCAACAACATATCAGTTTGAAACGTTATCTGAACGATTGCGTGAATCAGCTTTTCTGCTGAAAGGTTTAAAAATTGAAGTGATCGATGAAAGAAACGATGCAGATGAAACGTATCAATATCCTGATGGTTTAAAATCATTTGTTGCCTATTTAAATGAAGAGAAAGACTCGCTTCATCCGGTAGTCTTTTTTGAGGGTGAAAACCAAGATATTGAAGTAGAGTTCGCATTTCAATTTAACGATGGTTATGCAGAAAGCATGTTATCTTTTGTTAATAACGTACGTACAAAAGACGGTGGTACCCATGAATCTGGAACTAGAGCAGCAATTACTCGGATCTTTAACGATCATGCGCGTAAGACGAACATGCTAAAAGAAAAAGATAAAAATTTAGAAGGAAGCGATATTCGTGAAGGCTTCACAGCAATTGTTTCGGTTCGTATACCAGAACAAAAGCTTCAGTTTGAAGGCCAAACGAAGGGGAAATTAGGAACTTCAGAAGCACGTTCTGCTGTTGATTCCATTATTTCTGAAAACCTTTCCTACTTTTTAGAGGAAAATCCGGATATCTCGGGTATGCTCATCAAAAAAGCAGTACGTGCAAAAGAAGCCCGTGAAGCAGCACGAAAAGCTAGAGAAGAAGCGCGCACAGGTAAAAAGAAAAAGCGTAGAGACTCTATTTTAAGCGGAAAACTTACACCTGCACAGTCGCGTAACCCAGATAAAAATGAACTTTATTTAGTTGAGGGTGATTCTGCTGGTGGTTCAGCGAAACAAGGAAGAGATCGTAAATTCCAAGCTGTACTTCCATTGCGAGGAAAAGTAATCAATACGGAAAAAGCTAAACTCGCTGATATTTTTAAGAATGAAGAGATTTCTACGATTATTCACACGATAGGCGCAGGTGTTGGCGGTGATTTTAATCTAGATGATGTTGCATATGACAAAATTATTATCATGACCGATGCTGATACCGACGGTGCGCATATTCAAGTATTATTACTCACCTTTTTCTATCGATATATGCGTCAGCTAATCGAAGCTGGCAAAATTTATATTGCTTTACCACCACTTTATAAAATATCCAAAGGTAAAGGAAAGAAAGAACAAATTAAATATGCGTGGAATGAGGAAGAAATGCGTAAAGCAGCAAACGAAATGAAAAACGGCTACATCCTACAACGTTATAAAGGTTTAGGGGAAATGAATGCCGACCAATTATGGGAAACGACAATGAATCCAGAAACGCGCACGCTTATTCGTGTTAAAATAGATGACCTGGCTAGAGCAGAACGACGTGTTGCAACGCTAATGGGAGATAAAGTAGAACCTCGAAGAAAGTGGATCGAATCCCATGTGCAGTTTGGTCTCGAAGAAGAAACCAATATTATAGACAATGAAAATATACAATCCTAAAGGGGGATACACGGTTGTCACAAACAGAAAAGTATCTGGACTTACCTTTAGAAGACGTGATTGGTGATCGCTTCGGAAGGTATAGTAAATATATTATTCAAGACCGGGCACTTCCAGATGTCCGCGATGGTCTTAAACCCGTACAGCGGCGTATTCTGTATGCTATGTATGAAGAAAAAAATACAAACGATAAACCGTTTCGTAAATCTGCGAAAACCGTTGGTAATGTGATTGGTAACTATCACCCACATGGTGATAGTTCAGTCTACGAGGCAATGGTTCGTCTTAGTCAACAATGGAAAATTCGAAATGTGCTAGTTGAGATGCATGGAAACAACGGAAGTGTTGATGGGGATCCACCTGCAGCGATGCGTTATACCGAGGCGCGTCTATCAAGTATAGCCTCTGAACTCATTCGTGATATAGATAAAGAAACGGTTGATTTTATACCAAACTTTGACGATACAATAAATGAACCGGTCGTGCTTCCAGCAAAGTTTCCTAACTTATTAGTAAATGGTTCAACAGGTATCTCTGCAGGGTATGCAACGGAAATACCTCCTCATAATCTAGGAGAAGTAATTGATGCTGTCATCAAAAAAATTGACAACCCTTCAATTACGATAGATGAACTCGTCGAAATTATGAAAGGTCCTGATTTTCCAACTGGTGGTATTATCCAAGGAATCGATGGCATTAAACAAGCTTATAAAACAGGTAAGGGCAAAATTGTTGTCCGAGGTAGAGCCGAGATAGAAAAGTTACGAAGCAGTAGAGAACAAATTGTTATCGATGAAATCCCATATGAAGTCAATAAGGCGACTCTAGTTAAACGTATGGATGAATTGCGAATGGATCGTAAAGTTGAAGGGATCGCTGAAGTTCGTGATGAAACAGATCGAACAGGTCTTCGGATTGTCATCGAATTAAAAAAAGATGCCGATAGTGCTGGAATTTTAAACTTTTTGTACAAAAATACCGACCTCCAAATCATGTACCATTTTAATATGGTTGCTATTAAAGATAAGACACCAAAGCTCTTAAACCTATCATCGATGCTTGAGTCATATATTGCGCATCAGAAAGAGGTTGTTACGCGTCAATCTAACTATGAGTTGCGTAAAGCCCAGGAAAGAGCGCATATTGTACAAGGTTTAATCAAAGCGATTTCAATTTTAGATGAATTAATCGCAACGATTCGCGCATCAAAGGATAAGCAAGATGCAAAAAATAGAATTATGGCCGCATATGGTTTTACAGAGCCACAAGCAGAATCAATCGTTAACTTACAGCTTTACCGATTAACAAACACTGATATTACGGCACTTCAACAAGAAGCGAGTGAGCTTCAAAAGAAGATTGATGAACTAGAATCGATTCTAAACAATGAGTCCAAATTATTAACTGTGATAAAAAATGATCTAAAAGGAATAAAGAAAAAGTACGCCGATAACCGAAAAACAGTTATCGAAGCTGAAATAGAAGAGTTAAAGATTAATTTAGAGGTTATGGTAGCTAGCGAGGATGTAGTCGTTTCTGTAACGAAGGATGGCTATTTAAAACGTACGAGTCTGAGATCATATGCGGCGTCCAACGAGGAGGACTTAGCAATCAAAGACGGAGATCATCTTGTTTCCCTATTTGAAATAAACACAACAGATACCTTGCTTGTTTTTACAAGTAAAGGGCGTTATATTTATGCTCCAGTTCATGAATTACCTGATATTCGTTGGAAAGATATCGGACAACACATATCGAACGTCGTGACGATCGACAAAGACGAGACGATTATCCAAGCCATTCCGATTCGTGATTTTTCTGAAGAAAAATATCTTGTGTTTATTACCAAAAATGGCATGATTAAGCGGAGTGAATTAAAGCTCTATGAGGCGCAACGTTATTCAAAAGCACTAATTGCGGTTAATTTAAAGAAAGATGATCGTGTGCTAAGTGTTCAACTTACTGAAGGACACTCAGACATTTTCATCGTTTCCAATAAGGGTTATAGTCTTTGGTACCACGAATCTGAGGTAGCACCGATCGGTCAACGTGCTGCAGGGGTAAAGGCAATTCTATTGAAGGACGATGAATTCGTTGTCAATGGACAGGTTTTTGATGACCTTACCGATCATCCTAGTCTACTAATCGTTACGCAACGTGGCGCTTGTAAGCGAATTAAGATTAGTGAATTTGAAAAAGCTTCACGTGCAAAACGGGGAACAACTATGCTAAGAGAATTAAAACGAAAACCACATCGAGTGGTTGGTTTTTATCTTGTAAAGGAAACAGAGTCCATCCAATTTGCAACATCCAATGGACCAATACAAACGATTTACCCGTTGGAACTTTCAGCTAGCGACCGTGTTAGCAATGGATCGTTTGTTATTGATTCCGATCAAGTTGGTGAAGTTATCGATGTTTGGCCAGTAGTATCGTATACAAAAGCATTTCCAGAAGAAAATCAAGACTAACTTAGTAAACTCCAATCAAGTGATTGGAGTTTTTTGCTTCAACTGTAGTAGTGGAGCAATTTTATTCAAATTAAAACGTAATAGTGATATCCTTTTAACAACACACATGATTTAGTTAAAGGGGATATAATATGGATAATCGATTATTTAGAGATGCTATGGGCAAATTTGCAACAGGCATCACTGTCGTTACCACGAAAGACGAACATGGGGAAGTTCACGGTATTACCGTTAATGCATTTATGTCGGTATCTTTAGAACCGAAACTTATTGCTATTTCAATAGATAATAAAGCAAGTTTGTACCAAACATTACAAAAAACGAAACAGTTTGGAATAAGTGTACTTACGGAGAAACAAAAAGACTATTCAATGATTTTTGCAAAACAAATGGATAAACCTGAAAAAATTAATTTCACCTCGTTAGATGGAAATCCAGTTTTAAAAGACTCACTCGTTACGCTTTCTTGTTTCGTAAAAGAGACCGCCACTGCTGGTGATCACATGATTTTCATTGCAGAAGTAACAGAACTAAACATGGATGACGCAAAACCACTCTTATATTTTGGTGGTAAATACAATCAAATACGTGAATAATAGACTTATAGTACTCCTATCAATCGTACAGTTTTTTGCATGAAAATTTCAGAAATGAAATGATATGCGTCTTAACTTAGTGCTCGTGATTTCCGCTCCGAGCAGTCGCTTTCCGCGGGCACGGCTTCAGCTAACTCAGAAGCAAATGTTTTCGGTGGGACGAGTAATCGCAGTCCCAAAGTGCGCTTCTGAGTGGATCTTCAGCTCGCGCTATTCCCGCTGGAGTCGACTGCCCGGAGCTCCAATCACCCGACGCAAAGAGAAATCCCGTTCAGAGCGTAGGAAATCCACTTCGACTCCTCGAAAATAAAACCCAATTTTCTTCGTGCGATGTATCGCTGTCGTAGCTTTCCTTGTCCTGCGGGACTAGTGGCGTATGTGAGACCCCGCAGGAGCGAAGCGACGAGGAGGCTCACTAGCCCCCCGCGGAAAGCGAAGTGGATTTCCGGAGCGGTGCTAGCACTCTCCAAGTTGCGACGGAGTTTAGCTATTTTGTGAAGTAAACCTTTTATAAAACAGTCTATAAACAAAACAGATTTAATGTCTGTTTTATTTTTATGTAGAAGTTTATACTATAAAAACGTGATGTTTATAACAAAGACGGTGGTCAATCGTTATAGAAAAAAGTATAATGAGAAAAATAAAGAACAAAGTTAAACAAAGGGGATACGTTACTAATGGGGGTAACCGTGTTATCAAAAACAAACAATGCAGCTGCGATTTATCACAGAATAGCGCAAGCTGGTAATGATGAGCAAGCGAATAAAATACTTGATTTAATCGAAAAAGTAGACCGCCAAGAGATTAACATTTGTTTTGCTGGACATTTTTCAGCGGGGAAATCTTCAATGATTAATTTTTTAATTGGTGAAGAAATTCTACCACAAAGCCCAATTCCAACTAGTGCAAATGTGGTTAGTATTACGTCAGGTGATGGAAGCGCATTAATATACTTTTATAATCAACAACCAATGAAATTGCTCGAACCGTATGATCTTGAACAATTACAGAAGTATTGTACCGATGGTGACGCGATAGCAAGAGTTGACATACATAAACGAACTGACGCTATACCAGAGAACGTAGCAATCTTAGATACACCTGGTATCGATTCATCGAATGATGCCGATCGTGTGATTACCGAGTCTTCTTTACATACTGTTGATGTACTTTTTTATGTTATGGACTACAATCATGTTCAATCAGAAGTGAACTTACATTTCCTAAAAGAAATGCAGGATAAAGGGAAGCCACTCTATATTATCGTTAATCAAATCGATAAGCATAAATCTGAAGAGTTAACATGGGAAGCCTTTCAAACAAGCGTAGAGCAGACGATGAACGCTTGGGGCATTCATCCAGAAGCGATTTATTTTACCTCGTTAAAGAATTGTGACCATAAGCGAAATCAGCTACATGTTTTGCAAAATAAAATACACGAATTGATGACAGAGACAGCGAACAGGATCGAATATACGTTGGAACAATCGCTAACGGTAATTATTGATGAATATATCGATTGGTTGTCAGAAACTAATCAAACGGAGAAAGCCGAACTTGTACAAAAACTGGAAGCGTTTAAAAAACATGATCTATCTACTCAGGAGCTTGAACGGAAGCAGGAAAAGCTTCATACACTTAAACAAAAGCCAACCACAGTAGAAAATCAACTCCGCCACACGGTGGATGATACATTGAAGAATGCATATTTGATGCCATTTGAATTAAGAGAATTGGCACAAGCGTTCTTAACATCACAACAAACAAAATTTAAACCTGGTCTATTTTCATCGAAGAAAAAGATTGCCTTAGAGCAACAACATCGGTTAGATAGCTTCTATGATGCACTAATGTCTTCCGTTCAAGCTAATATCGAGTGGAAGTTACGAGAAAAGCTGTTACAGGTGGCAAAAGATCAACAAATTCAAGATCAATCGATATTCAATGCTATTCAACAGCTAACAATAACTTATCCAAAACAAAGACTTCCCGAGCTAATTAAGCACGGAGCTAGTATGACGGGTGAATATTTACTCGTCTATACGGATGATCTGGCAAATGATATTAAAAAGTCATTTAAAAACGCAGCTTTAGATATTCACGAAAAGATTATAGGTGCAGTTCGCCACCACGTGCAAACCGAACAAAATCAACTAGAAAAAGAATTACAGGAACAGGAAAGTTATCAGCAAATCGTACAGAAGCTAAAAGAAATTGACACTGGTGTTTCCGAGGAACAGGCAACAATTCTTCAATTGCAACAAGATCAGAATGTTCAAATTGATTTGGCAACAATTAAAGATAAAATTAATTCAAGAGATAATAAATGTGTGCTTTACGAAAAGCAATCCAACAATGATACATCTTTCTCCAGTTCAGAGATCGAAGAGGTTAATATTAAAGAAACTAACAAACAAAACAAACAAATATCAGCAGCACAAGCGCTAAAATACGTAACAGAAACAAGAAAAAAAATCGATCAGATGCCTGGATTTAAAGGGATACAGGATGATTTAGAAACAAAGCAACAACGCTTGGCCAATCGACATTATACTGTCGCATTATTTGGTGCGTTTAGTGCAGGGAAATCATCGTTTGCAAATGCACTAATCGGTGAGAACATTTTACCCGTGTCGCCAAATCCAACAACTGCGACGATTAATAAGATAAGTCCTCCTGATAGCGTCCATTCTGACCGGACTGTCAATGTACAATTTAAGACAGAAGCTGCAATTGTTGAAGAAATTAGACAAATGACCGAGACAAAAAACACTAAGGGTGTAGCTTTATCTGAATGGATCACCTGGTTGGAACAGGAATATATCCCGAATAATAATGAGATAGATGTTAAGCAACATACATTTTTGCAAGCACTTATTCAAGGATATCAAGAAGTAAAAGTTAACTTAGGTAAACAGAATACGATAGCTCTCGACCAGTTTCCCAGATTTGTCGTTGAGGAATCACTAGCATGTTACGTCGATTGGATGGAATTATTTTATGACTGTCCGTTAACGAGACAAGGGATTACATTAGTGGATACACCAGGAGCAGATTCCATTAATCAGAGACATACGAATGTAGCCTTTGAGTATATTAAAAATGCAGATGCAATCTTGTTTGTAACTTATTATAATCATGCTTTTTCTAAAGCAGATCGAACCTTTTTGCAGCAGCTAGGCCGGGTAAAGGACGCGTTTAGCTTAGACAAAATGTTTTTCTTGATTAATGCTAAGGATTTAGCCAAAGATGACCAAGAATTAAATCTTGTTACGAACTACGTAAAAGAAAAACTACAATCATATGGTATACAAAAACCGAGAATGTTCCCTGTTTCCAGTCACCAAGCTTTACAAGCAAAACAAGGAACGGAAACAATTAACACATCAGGCATGCCTGTATTTGAAGAATCATTTTATCATTTTATGCAAGAAGAATTGCTAGAGATTCTCGTGCAATCAGCCGTTCATGATATTCGTCGCGTACAAAAACAATTGTCAGCCTATATAGCATCTGCTTCGAGAAGTAATCAGGAAAAAGAAACATTATTAGTAACGTACAAAAACGAGCAGAAATTACTTTATGATGAACTTAACACTTTCGACTATAGTAACTACATGAAGGAAATTTCTCAAAAGATTGATAAACAAGTATATTATGTTGGTCAACGAATGACCATTCAATTTAGTGACGTTTTTAAAGAACATATCAATCCTGCTACAGTTAATGGAAAAGGCAAAGAAGCTAACGAACAGCTAAAATCAAACATTAAACAGTTAATTAACGAAGTTGGGTTTGAGCTTAGTCAGGAACTTCGAGCCGTTTCATTACGGATGGAAGCTTTTATTAACAAGAAAGCAGAGGAGTTTAATCAGCAGCTGAATAGCCTGTGTCAAACGGTAGAGCCAGAATTAGATCTAGCTTCTATTGATGAAAACTCACTAAAATCACCTAGTTTTAAAAATGCTTTTGATTCGTTAGAACTACAAGCATTCGCATCAGCGCTTAAATTGTTTAAAACACCAAAGGCATTTTTTGAACAAAATGAAAAAGAAGTAATGAAAGAGCGTGTTCTAGAAATACTTACTCCACATGTGAATGACTATCTAGAAGAAAATCAGAACAAGATCATCACACATTATCAGAAAAACTGGGAGTTAATCGCTGAGGAAGTAAAACAAAAAGCAAGCAATAGTATAGAGCAGTACTATCTAGGATTTACCCATGCACTCACGACAGAAATAGATGTAGAAGAATTACAAAGTAAACTGAATTATTTTGATGAAATTTTGCAAAATGAAGGTATAGAATAACCTTCTTCGACTCAACTTAACGTTAAGAAAGTTGATGAGGAGGAGCAGTATGCCGAAGAAAAATAAAGTAGATATCAAAGATAGTGAAAACATAGCAGAAAAGAACTATGAGCCAAAGAATCATCAAGGAAAAACGCAATTTGAACAAGGCTTAGCAGAAACGCAGGAGCAAGTAGAAGATGATTATTTTGAAGGCACCATAGATCAAAAATTAGATTAAGAAAAGGTACTAGGCATTTGCCTAGTACCTTTCTAATTGTGTTGTTAATCCTTGTGGTAAATTTAATTGAACAGCTTTTGGTAATAAATCTAATCCTCTAGCGACGTGCTCTGCGGTATGACTATCAGAACCAAATACGAACGGTATATTTCTTGATTGTGCCAGCTCTATCACGGTCTGACTTGGATAGGATGTTTGGCAAAGTTCTTTGTAAAACCCTGCCGTGTTCAGGTCAAGTTCTAACTCTTTAGCCTTCATTGCATCTAGAATCTTGATGATCTCAGCGTTAAATGATTGTGTGGCAGGATATTTTAAAGAAAACTTTTCAATTAGCGTTAGATGGCCAATACGTTTCGGCTTATAAATACCTAAATTAGCTTGAATGGCTTGATCTACAGTTCGATAATAACTTGCATACACTTCATCAACACTAGAAAACAGTTCGATTATTCGGGCAAATTCTTGTTCACTAAAATCAACACAAACATATTCTCCATTAGGAGCCTTTACCATATGCACAGATAAGATTGCATCATCTATTAATGGACCCCACTGGTCAAGAAATGCACGGGTTTCCGATTCAAAACCTTCAATGTAATCCATTTCAAATCCAACATAAATCGTTATTTTATTGTTATACTTATCTTTCAGTCGATTAATTTCTTTAATATATGACTCAACATCTGTCAAACTCATGGCACTATCTCGATCTGGAGTAGGATCCTCAAAGCCACCAGGTAATGGCGCATGTTCTGTAAAAGTTAAGTACACCAGACCTTGACTTATTGCTGCTTGTACATAAGTTTCCATCTGATCATTCGTCCCATGCGGGCAATAATTTGAATGTATATGAAAATCTCCAACCAAATGCATCGTTATTTCCCCCTCTTTTTACTATAATAAACATAATCGACAAAAAAGAACAATAAAAGTATTTGACGGTGTGCTTCATATGTGTTAGATTCATAGTAACAGAAAACACTTTACCATAGTAGAGTGATGGTGTGGTAAAGAACTAACAATTAGGACGTGAATATATTTATGTTTTTACCTGCAGGAAGCCAAGATGAAATCGGAAATTCCATTAATAATCGATTTAAAGCGTACGAATTATTTCGTAACCTAACTTTTAAACGTGGATTCAAGCAAATCTCTACACCGGTAGTTGAATATGCAGAAACTTTTACCAACCCTTATGCCGGTATGTCTCTGACAAATATGCTGAAATGGTTTGATCGTGATGGCGAGATTGAAGTACTTCGACCAGACTGGACTGCTGCAATAGCTCGCGCGCTTGTGAAACAGCATCCATCTCAATTAAAATGGTCGTATCAAGGGTCTGTTTTTCGCAGAGATAAAGACGGAATTGAAAGCAGTCAGGCAGGAATCGAAATTGTCCATACACCTATTTTCCTTGGAGAAAGTGAGTGCCTGTTAACTGCGGTTGCTTATTTAAAAGAATTAAACATAAGCAATTATTTAATTGAACTCGGTCACACTGGTATTTTTGAAGAACTAACAGCGAATTTAGAAATTAGTGAAGAAAAATTAGAAAAATTGCGTCAGGCAATGCATGATAAACGAAGCGATGAAGTGTATCAGCTTGTCACATCGGTAGGTTCGGAACGGGAAGCAACCGAATTAACTGATGTGATCGAGGCTTATGGTTCATTTGATGTAATAGAATCGTATGAACAAAAATGGCAAAACAACCCTAAACTATTAGCAATTGTGCAACACTTGAAGCAACTTGCAAACGTGGTGAAGGAAACTGGAGTTGAAGATGTTATCGTTGATTTAGGACGTGTAAAAAACCTTCCTTATTATTGTGGAACAATGTTTCGTGGATATTTAAAAGAGAATGGTGCTACATGTTTTTCAGGGGGGCGCTACGATAAATTATACGAGCAATTTGAAGATAAAAAATCTGCAGTTGGTCTTGCGTTTGATGTTGATGTACTTGCTGAAAACTTATCTTTCTCAGAAAATCGGGAAAGAATTTGTATATTAGCATCGGAAGAATCTCATGTATATGCAGAAAATCTTCGTAGCAGTTACCCGGGTGCGATTGTTGATGTCCAGTATGAATTAGTTAATCAACAACGTTATGATAAAATTATAAAAATAGTGAACGAAAATAATCAGTACAAGGTGGTTGAAGTATGAAGCCGTGCATTGCACTAACAAAGGGGCGCTTGGAAAAGCAATTTTTAGAATATTTTCAATCCCTTTCTTATGATATCGAACCATTAAAAAACAAAGGAAGAAAGCTACGAGTTGAAACCGATGATTTTCTATTCGTATTTGCAAAAGGTGTAGATGTAACTACGTATGTCGAGCATGGTATTGCTGATTTAGGAATCGTTGGTGAAGATATATTAGCCGAATTCCAACCTGACGTGTATAGTCTGTTTCCCTTACCATTTGGACAATGTCGTATGGCACTGGCAGTAGAAGATGGAAAAGAGTGGCCAAACAGAAAACGAAGAATTGCTAGCAAATATACAAACATAACAAAAGAATTTTTCCGCCAAAAAGGGGAGTCCGTTGATATTTTCAAACTGGAGGGATCTGTTGAATTAGCGCCAATATTGGGCTTAGCCGATGGTATTGTAGATATCGTAGAAACAGGAACAACGTTAAAAGAAAATGGATTGGTTGTAAAAGAAGAGTTTATGCAATTCAGTGCACGCATTATAGCAAATCGCTCATCATTAAAAATTAAACGCGACGTGCTAGCACCCGTTATTCAATCTTTTCAGAAGGGAGTTAGCGTGTAATGATTCCTAATTATACACCTGAAGCATTTCAGCAAGCTTTTTTAACAGGTAGTAAAGCAGGTGGAACTGATAATGAAGCATTGGAAACTGCTAAACAAGTCATTGCCGAGATTCGGTCAAATGGAGACAATGCTTTAAAAAAATATGTTGAGAAGTTTGATGGTGCTGTTCCGACTAGTTGGGAAGTAACAGCTGAAGAAAGAGAAAATGCATGGCAAGCAGTTGCTCCCGAAACGATTGAATCACTCAAACAGGCTGCAGAAAACATAAAAGCTTTTCATCGTAAACAACTGCAAAATTCTCGGTTTATGGATGTAAATGAACATGTTATTTCTGGACAGTTATACCGTCCGATTGAAAAAGTAGGTATTTATGTACCAGGAGGAACGGCAAGCTATCCATCAACTGTATTAATGAACGCGATACCTGCAGTCCTAGCCGGAGTCGAAGAAGTGATCATGGTTACACCAGCACGTAACGGCGAAACAATTTCACCGATTTTTTCCGTCGCAGCAGATATCGTTGGTGTAACAAAAATATATAAAATTGGTGGGATACAAGCGATTGCTGCACTTGCCTATGGCACGGAGTCTATTCCATCGGTAGACAAAATTGTCGGACCCGGAAATGCTTATGTCGCTGCAGCAAAATCTTTAGTTTACGGTGATGTAGGTATTGATATGATCGCTGGGCCATCTGAAGTGGCAATCATAGCCGACGATACAGCAAACCCAGCATATGTCGCTGCCGATTTAATTGCCCAAGCAGAACACGACCAAAATGCTCGAGCTTTTTTATTTTCTACTTCTGAACAATTAATATTGGATACAAAGGAAGAGCTAGCTAAACAATGTGCAGTGCTACCGAGAAAAGATATTGCCGAAAGATCACTATCAAATAAAGGTGCTGCTGTTGTAGTAACTGATATTCATGAAGCATTTGAGTTGTCTAACAAACTTGCACCAGAACACTTAGAAATTCAACTTGATAACCCTATGAATTACTTAGGAATGATCAAACATGCAGGTTCTGTATTTCTAGGCCATCACACGCCAGAAGCGTTAGGTGATTATTTTGCGGGTCCAAACCATGTATTGCCTACTTCAGGCACAGCGAGATTCTCATCTGGGCTATCTGTTGATGATTTTATAAAGAAAACAACCTTTTTATATTATTCCGAGCAGGCGTTAAATGATGCAGCTAAACCAGTTATGCAAATTGCAAAAGAAGAGAAGTTAGAAGGACATGCAAGAGCAGTTCAAGTACGTTTAAATAATGAAAGGTAGGGAGAGCAATGCGGACAGCTAGCAAGGAAAGAAAAACAAATGAAACCTATATATCTGTAGCTTGTAATTTAGATGACAGTACAGAAGTTACCATCAACACTGGAGTTGGCTTTTTTGATCACATGCTCGAGTTGCTCGCCAGACACGGACGTATCGGTCTTGTAGTAAAAGCTGATGGTGATTTACATATTGACAGCCACCATACCGTTGAGGATGTTGGTATTGTGTTAGGGCAAGTAATACGAGAAGCTCTAGGCGATAAAAAGCAGATCAACAGGTACGGTAGTGCTTACGTTCCAATGGATGAAACGCTTGGGTTTGTGTCACTAGATATAAGTGGCCGACCGTTTCTCGTTTTTGATGCACAATTAACGAATCCGAAACTAGGTAACTTCGATACAGAATTGGTTCGAGAATTTCTTCAGGCATTTGCCTTCCAAGCAGGAATTACCTTGCACGCACGTGTGCTTTACGGAGAGAATACCCACCACAAAGTGGAAGCAATCTTTAAAGCATTAGGTCGTTCACTCGCCGAAGCGATCCGTATTAATCCAGAAATAAAAGGTGTAAATTCGACAAAGGGGTTAATCGAATGATCGCAATTGTTGATTATGGTATGGGTAACGTTGCTAGCGTAGCCACAGCATTTAAACGATTAGGTTATGACACAGTTTTAACGGATGATAAACAACAATTAGCTGCTGCATCGCACATTATTTTGCCTGGTGTTGGTTCATTTAATGCGGCGATGAAAGAGATTGAAGCACGTGATTTAACAGAAACGTTGCAACAACTAGCAGCAGAAAAACCGTTTTTAGGAATCTGTTTAGGTATGCAGCTCTTATTTACTAAAGGCTTTGAGCATGGAGAGTCTAGAGGATTAGATTTGATCCCTGGTACCGTTGAGAAAATAGAAACAGATTATTTACTTCCTCATATAGGGTGGAACGCACTTACCATTAAAAATGGTCATGAAGCGTTCGATTCTTATCAAGATAAGCATGTGTATTTCGTGCATTCTTTTGAAGCGAGAACGAATCAAGAAAACCTCGTAGCTACAACCGATTATGGAACCGAAATCCCTGCGATCGTAAGAAAAGGCAATGTTTTTGGCATCCAATTCCACCCGGAAAAAAGTGGGGAAGTTGGTGTAGGTATCTTAAAAGCATTTCTACAGGAGGCAAATCAATGAAAATATTACCTGCAATAGATTTAATCGATGGAAAGTGTGTCCGACTATACCAAGGCGATTTTGATCAAACGACCCAAGTAGGAAGTGACCCCGAATCACAACTCGCTCAATTCATAGAAGACGGTGCAGAAATCGTTCACATTGTCGACTTGGACGGGGCACGGCATGGGGAAGCAAGACAATATGATTTAATTGCCAAGCTTGTATCACAATCCTCTGTACCGATCCAAGTTGGTGGTGGTATCCGTTCAATGGAAACCGTTGAAAAACTAGTTGAAATTGGTGTTAGTCGGCTCGTGTTAGGAACGGCTGCTTTAGAAGACGAGCAGTTTTTAAAAGCTGCATTAGCTAAATATGCCGACCATATCGTCGTTGGAATTGACGCGAAAAATGGCAAAGTAGCAACTAGGGGCTGGGAAACAGTTTCGGAAGTAAATTATATAGAATTTGCAATACAGATGGAGCAATTAGGTGTTAAGACGATTGTATTCACGGACATCTCTAGAGATGGCACGTTAACAGGACCAAATTTAACGGAACTAGAAGCTCTGTTAAAAGCAGTAGATTGTAAGATTGTTGCTTCTGGCGGTGTTTCAAGTAATACAGACATTGAGGAGCTATCGGCAATTGGCATTGAAGAGGTTATCGTCGGTAAAGCAATTTATGATGGAAAGGTAACATTAAAGGGGGCAACCAAATGATCGTGAAACGAATAATCCCTTGTTTAGACGTAAAAGAAGGGAAAGTCGTGAAAGGTACGAATTTTGTTTCGTTGCGTGAATTAGGTGACCCGGTTGCGATGGCATCTGCTTATTCAAAGCAAGGTGCAGATGAAATCATATTTTTGGACATTTCTGCAACAAACGAAGGTAGACAAACGATGGTTGACATTGTCAGGGAAACAGCGGAACAAGTATTTGTCCCGTTTACTGTTGGCGGCGGTGTCCGAACCATCGATGATGTGACACGGTTACTGAAAGCAGGAGCGGACAAGGTTGGTATGAATTCAGCTGCTGTAGCCAACCCCGACCTTATTACGGAAGGTTCAGAACGATTTGGTGCACAATGTATCGTTGTTGCGATTGATGCGAAGCGCTTTGATGATGGCTGGCACGTGATGACACATGGTGGTAGTAAAGATACTGGGATTGATGCGATCGAATGGGCAAAAACTGCTGAACAAAAAGGGGCAGGAGAAATCTTACTAACGAGTGTCGACACAGATGGGGTAAAAGATGGATTTGATTTACGGTTAACACAAGCCGTTGTTGATGCTGTTCGAATCCCTGTAATTGCATCAGGTGGCTGTGGCCATCCAGATCATTTTCCGGAAGTATTTAAAGAAACTGACGTATCTGCTGCTTTGGCCGCATCGATATTTCATGAAGAAACGTTTTCGATTGCAGAAGTAAAACAATCCTGTACACAGCAAGGAGTGAACATTCGTGAAGCCTGATTTTAGCAAAGGACTAGTACCCGCTGTTGTGATTGATGATCAAACAAATGACGTACTAATGCTCGCCTATATGAATGAAGAAGCGTATGACAAGACCATCGAAACGAAACAAACATGGTTCTATTCTCGTTCCAAACAAGCACTATGGAATAAAGGTGCCACCTCAAGGAATATTCAAACCGTTGAGTCTATCCAAATTGATTGTGATGAAGACACGCTCATCGTAAGGGTTACCCCTGCCGGACCTGCCTGCCATACTGGAGAACAATCTTGTTTCTATCGTTCCATTGACCTCGCTACAGGTGAAGTATCAGACGCTTCAGTTAACAATGCCGCTTCTATAATTGACCAAGTAATGGTAGAGATTGTTGAACGCAAATCGACGAAACAAGAAAATTCCTACACTAATTATTTATTTGATAAAGGCATCGACAAAATTGGTAAAAAAGTGATCGAGGAAGCCGGTGAAGTAGTAATTGCAGCTAAGAATGAGGATAAGCAGGAGATAATTAATGAAGTAAGTGATCTTATCTATCATAGCTTTGTGTTATTGGCTAACCAAAACATTACTCTATCTGATGTGAAATCCGAATTGAATAATCGCTTTGCTAAAAAAGGCAATAGCAAAGGGGACCGTCCGGAAATAAAAGAGTGGTAATTCACTCTTTTATTTTTTTATTAGCACTTTTCGTAAAGTTTGTTGTTTTTTTATTACATAGTTGAAGTAAAATCCGTCGTAGTACTCGTGATTTCCGCTCCGGGCAGTCGCTTTCCGCGGGCACGGCTTCAGCTAACTCAGAAGCAAAATGCGCTTCTGAGTGGATCTTCAGCTCGCGCTGTCCCGCAGGAGTCGACTGCCCGGAGCTCCAATCACCCGACGCAAAGAGCAATCCCGTTAGCAGCGTAGGAAATCCACTTCGACTCCTGCGGGACTAGTGGCGTAAGTGAGACCCCGCAGAACGCAGTTCGAGGAGGCTCACTAGCCCCCCCCGCGGAAAGCGAAGTGGATTTCCGGAGCGGTGCAAGCACTCTCCAAGTTACGACGCATATTAGGATGTTTTCCGCAACACAACATTCTTTTAGAAAAAATATTTTGTTAAAAAACTGTAATGCTAAGGTTAGTTAATCGTCTATATTAGTGAGAAGTTAGGAGGGCATCAAATGGGGATTGACGACACCAGGATGGAAGAATGGTTTTATAAGTATAGCGACGACGTTTATAACTTTTTAATTTACTATCGTGGACATAGTGACGTAGAAGATTTGGTTCAAGACGTATACATAAAAGCGATCAAGGGACTGGCATCTTACCGAAAAGATGCCAATCCAAAAACGTGGTTATTCCAAATTGCACGCAATGTAGCTATTGATGATGCAAGAAGACGACAGGTTAGAAATGATAAAATAAAAATCAATTCATATAAAGACAGTTTACCTATTATTAAAACACCTGAACAAATTTATCAATTGAATGAACAAAAAAGTGAACTAATCCAAGCTATTCAGCGTCTGAAACAAAATTATCGTGAAGTGTTATTGCTTCGAGGAATGAAGGAATTCTCCGTTGAGGAAACAGCAACTATTTTAAAATGGAGTAATAACAAAGTTCGTGTTACATACCACCGTGCCCTTGAAGCATTAAAAAAGGAGGTGTCCAAATATGAATAAGGAAGAGCTAGAAAACCAACTTCGCTCCTTACCACAAACAGCTAAGCTGTCTAACCAAAGGAAACAAGATATCCTAGGTATGATCAGACATAATAACAGGCGAAAAAGTATCAAAAATTGGTATGTTAGATCTATGGTAGCGGTAACTAGTACGATTGTGTTTTTATTATTTATTGGTCTTGTTATTACAAATCATGCGATTCTACCTTTTAACAATCAAGCATCACAATCAAAATTAGTTCAAGTTAACGGATACCAAATTGGATTTACTTACAGTGAATATTTTAAAGGTGTAGATGAGTTAGACAAAAGAACACAAGGAACGTACTATAAACCGCTAGATTTTACAAGCATGATGCAAGTGATGCCAGAAAAAATGAATGCAAATGTTCATTTGCAAAATGATGAACAAATTCCCTTTGATGTGGATGAGAAGAAGGCATTCTTAGTAACTTCTGAAGATCAAGATGGAGATATTGTTCATCAGGTGCAATTCACCTATAAAGGCATATCCTCTGAGCAGTTTTTTATCGTATCTATGACTGAAGTTAACGAAAATCCTTTAGCAAATTATGATTTTACGAAAGAAGATACTGATTCAGTAGGAAATCCTTTATTACATGAGGAATTACTTCCCGGAGTACCTTTATTTCAAATCGTACGAACAAGTCCAAGTGCTCTGGTGTATTCCTATTATGACTATACAGCAGAAGATAACACGTTCTTCACTGTTGGAACGAATGCAAATGAAATATACACGTATTATAATGGATATGTTTATCATTTTGGATACAATATTAAACCATATAAAGAAGAAGTTACAGAAGTGGACGAGGACATGGTACAATTAGCTCGTAAGTTCATTTTAGGTGAACAATCGATTCGTTAACAGGGGAAAAAGATATGACATTTAAATTAGCAACGGCTGAAGATGCGCCAATCATTCATCAATTAATGATCGATGCATTTGCCATATACAATCAAACAATTCCATCTAATGCGCTGGAAGAAACCGTTCAATCCATTCAATTTGCTATGGAAACCGATGGTGAACGAGCGGTAATATGCTACGATAAGCACCAACCAATAGCAATGGCCCGCTTTACTGTAAAATACGACAGCTTATATTTTTACCGATTATCTGTTTTACCAAGTTATCATGGAAAAGGCAATGCAAAAAAAGTCATTACATGGTTGGAAACGTATGCTCAAGAAAGAGCGTGTAAGCGGATATGGTGCAAAGTGCGTAAATCCGTTCAACAAAATCTGTATTTATATCGATCGTTGGGGTATAAGATCTTTAACGAATTTATTGTGACAAAAGAAGACGGCACACAGCTGGACGTTGTTTCAATGGAAAAATTCTTATTACATTCAGAGTAGACCATAAGTAGATTATGTAAATAAGATGGAGGAATGTTAGGCTTTTTTCTTATAGATTTTCGTTACTGCGTAAAATAGCTAAACTTCGACGTAAACCTGGTGCGGAAATCACGAGCACTACGTTACGCCGGATTTTAATTCTATTATGAGTTTTTTAAAAATTAACTCTGCCTAAAACCAAATAAAAAGAGATCATTCGTGTTGAATGACCTCTTTTTGATATTACTTCCAATTTTGCTCTATAAACTCATCTCTACCAGATTTATTTCGATCGATATCATAAGCTTCTTTTTCCTTTTTATAAAAATCTTGATGAAATTCCTCTGCTGGATAAAAAGGAGACGCAGGTAAAATTTCGGTAACGATAGGTTGTTTAAACTTACCACTATGGCTTAATTGCTGTTTTGATGATTCTGACTTTTGTTTTTGTTGTTTATTATGATAAAAAATTGCGGTTCTGTATTGAGGACCACGATCATGAAATTGACCACCATCATCAGTAGGGTCAATCTGAGGCCAATATAGTTCTAGGATTTTATCATAGCTTATTATTTTAGGGTCATAGGTAATTTCCACTGCTTCAAAGTGTCCTGATTCCCCCGTTTTAACAAGTTCATAGGTAGGGTTTTCAATTTCTCCACCTGTATATCCTGAAACAACCGCGTAAACACCATCCCACTGGTCGAACGGCTTGACCATGCACCAAAAACATCCGCCAGCAAAAGTTGCTTTTTCTAATAGCTCACTCATCTATCTCAACTCCAACTTAAATTACTATAAAGTAACGTAACTATAACATTTTACACTTCGATACTCAATCAAAACTATTTATTTACAACCAATCAATTTTCCTGTTTAATTTACAGTAGGGGAGTGATTTTGTGACAAGATCTGTCAAATTGATTGATTTTAATCATGTAATAAAAAATGCAATGACTGGAATCGCTATCGTTTCAAATCAAGAGTTTATTTATGCGAATACATATGCCCGTCGCTTGTTAGGATATG
This sequence comes from Radiobacillus sp. PE A8.2, assembly GCF_045635475.1. Taxonomy (NCBI): domain Bacteria; kingdom Bacillati; phylum Bacillota; class Bacilli; order Caryophanales; family Bacillaceae; genus Radiobacillus; species Radiobacillus sp. PE A8.2. The sequence goes on from NZ_JBJGXI010000012.1 coordinate 29,172, forward strand.
AAACAGTTGAAACATTTAATTGGAGTGAAATTATCCACCCAGATGATTACATAATTTTCGAAAGCAGCTTAGATTTAGCTTTTCAACAAAATCGGGCTATTCAACCGATGCTGCAAAAGCTTATTAAAAAAGATGGAGACATTATTCCCGTGTGGATTTCGTTCACTCCGTATAACAAAAATGAAGGTAATTATGTTCAATTACATTTCCATCATGTAGATAACAATATAGAAAACGAACATTATTATTGGTTGTTAAGTGAAAACATCTCTGATATAGTCACTGAAATTGGTTTAGACGGTACAATTCATTATATTTCTCCTTCTGTAATCCATATTCTAAATTATGAACCTCATGAAATAATCGGAAAACAATTAGTCGAATTCGTTCATCCTGAAGATTTCCAAATAGTAATTAATGCCCAAAAAAAACTGTTAGCAACAAACATATCATCTAATTATGTGCGCTATCGCCTTAAACATAAGGAAAATCACTATGTGTGGGTTGAATCTAAAGCTAACATATTTGTATATAAGTATGGGGAACAACGTGTTGTAGTAGATACAAGGGAAATTACAAATCAAATAAAAGCTGAAAGTATGTTACGGCAGTCTGAGAAATTAGCGGTAATTGGAGAATTAAGTGCAGGTGTTGTACATGAGATCAAGAACCCTTTAACTACAATTAAAGGATTTTTAAAACTCATGGAAGCAGGCACGATTAAAACCAAAGATTATATATCTATCTTAAACAAGGAAATTGAGAGTATTGAAAAAATTGCCGAAGATTTACTAGCATTTGCGAAACCAAACAAAGAAGAATTTACTATTGTAGTAGTGCAAGAGGTAATTGATGAAGTTTTGTTTTTATTTAACAATCGAACAGATGATAAAATGCTGCAATTCAAATGGTCCAAGCCAAGGAAATGTCTATATATTTGGGGAGAAAAAGTACAAATAAAACAAGTAATCTTAAATTTAATAAAAAATGCTATGGAAGCATGTTCGTTAGAAGGAATAATCGAAATAAATTTATATCCTCAAGCTAAGGAAGTAGTTATTGAAGTGATTGATAACGGTTGTGGAATTGCACCAGATAAACTTAAGGAAATCGGTACATCTTTCTACACTTCAAAAGAAAAGGGGACTGGATTAGGCTTAATGGTATCCCAAAAAATTATATCCAGTCACAAAGGTAAAATATTAGCAGAAAGTACCGTAGACAAAGGGAGCACCTTTACGGTAGTATTACCCTTATATGAACTTGATATCGATTAATCTAACATGTGCGAAGAATAAAAAAGTAAGGAATGGTAGTTTATATGACTAACAGAAATAAAGTGTTGCTCGTTGATGGGATGGCGTTATTATTTAAAGGCTTTTTTGCGACAGCCTTTTCTGGTAACTATATGATCAATAGTAAAGGTGTTCCAAGGAATGGAATTTTTGGCTTTTTAAATTATTTTACAAATGCAATAGAAACATTTCAACCAACCCATGTTATTTGCTGTTGGGATATGGGAAGTAAAACTTTTCGAACAGAATGGTTCCCGGAATACAAAGCAAACCGAGATCAACCACCCGTGGAATTAATTCCACAGTTCGATTTAATCAAAGAAGTCACAACAGCATTTAATGTTCCAAACATTGGATTAAAGGGCTACGAAGCAGATGATTGTATTGGAACGCTCGCACAATTGTACAAACAATATGAAGAAGTAATTGTTGTAACAGGTGATAAAGACATGCTGCAATTGGTTGATGATCATGTATCCGTCGCGATTATGGTAAAAGGAGTCGGGAATTATAATGTATATGATAGTCATAATTTTTCTGAACAGATGGGAATCTCTCCAGCACAAGTCGTTGATATAAAAGCATTAATGGGGGATTCAGCAGATAATTATCCTGGTGTAAAGGGAATAGGAGAAAAAACGGCACTAAAACTTATTAAGGAATATGATACAGTTGAAAACCTGCTAGTCCATTTAGATTCTTTGCCTAAAGGTGTTAGAAATAAGATTGAAGTAAGTCTCGATTCCCTTCACCTTTCTAAAAGATTAGCGAAAATATTCTGTGAGGTACCAATTTCCTGTTCGCTTGAAGAGGGACAGTGGAGCATGGATGATCAAATAGTCACATCGTTTTTACAAGATTTGGAGTTCAAAAACACAAATAGATGGATGAAAGCACTAGAAAATATCTCAATAGCAAAATAGCAGCTACAATTTTGGATAATTAATGTACTTTATGGAACGCTAAGTTTCGGAGGTGTTTCCATTGAGTCAAAAAAGAAATACTAGAAGTAATCAAAAACTAGATACAAGTGTTAATCCACAAGGTTTGACAGAAGATGAAGCGAATCAACGCCCTCAATCACAATCGGAACAACGGGCAAAAAAAACAAATACTAAAAGATAAGGTTATGGTCTTTACCATAACCTCCTTTTGACTCATCTAAATAAAAATAAGAGGTATATATTAATGAAGAAAAACGGAATAAAAGTATTCGGTCTTGTTGTAGATAATTACACAAGATGTCAACATTACGCATCAAAATCCGATATTATTGCCATTAAATTCGCTTGTTGCAAAAAATATTATCCATGCTATAAATGCCATGAACAAGTGCAACAACATAAAATAGCGCTTTGGTCAACTAATGAATTTGATTCAAAAGCCATTTTATGTGGTGCTTGTGGCAATGAATTAACGATTAACCAATACTTAATGGCAAATTCATGTGTTCATTGCTATGCTTTATTTAACCCGAAATGCAGTCTGCACTATCATTTGTACTTTGATATGACAAAGTCTGCGTCTTGCTAATCTTGAAATTGTTGCAGCATGGAAAAGAAATCAATTACAAAATCATAAAACACTTTTTCCGACGGTGCCAAGTTACGATTTTTCGGCCTAATAATACCAACAGTTCGTCCTAGTTGCGGATGATCAATAGGTATTTTTTTCGTGAATCGAGGTGTAGCCTCATAGAACGTACTTTCAGGTAATATGGTAACACCAATGCCAGCAGAGACTAATCCTTTAATTGCATCTAAATCCTCACCGTAGGATGAGATTTTAGGTGTAAATCCAGCTTGTCTACAGCCGTCTACAGCTATTTTGTGTAGTACATATCCTTCGGGAAATAATACAAATTCCTCTTTCCGTAAGTCACTTAGATTTAAACTTTTTCGCTCTGCCAATGGATGAGATGCAGGTAAAAGTGCCGAAATACTCTCAGAAAAAAGGATTTTTCCATTTATATCCGGATCATTCGTAGGAACTGGTCCGAGAAAGGCTAAATCTATTTCACGATTTTTGACTGCATCTACAAGAAACTTATAAGAGCCTTGCCGTAGTTGGAAGGCAATGTTTGGATGTTTCTGCTTAAATTCAGATATAACCGTAGGTAACAAGTGACTAGCCAAACTTGTCGGAAATCCAATCCAAATTGAGCCACGCTCTGGATCCAAATATTCATCAATTTGCTTTTTGGCATGTTCAATTGCTTTAATCGCCGTTTTCGTATGTGTTAAAAATATTCTCCCTATTTGCGTTAGTTTAACGTTACGGCCTTCGCGTTCAAATAATTTTACTCCTAGTTCGGCCTCTAAATTAGAGATTTGTCTGCTAATCGCAGATTGAGCAACATGGAGGTGAACCGCTGCTTCTGAAACGTGCTCACGCTCAGCTACCTCTTTAAAATAGTATAATTGCCGTAACTCCATTTTCCTCACTCCTTGCTAATTGATATCAATATGAGAACGATCTAATCTATATTATATATTGTTTGCATTAATAATAAAACCTACAATAGTACTAAGACACCTTAAAAGGGAATAGAAGTAAACGGGGGCGTATAGTATGAGTTACAATCAGATGCCTAAAGCACAAGGTCTCTACCGTCCTGAATTTGAGCATGACGCGTGTGGAATTGGGTTATATGCACATATGAAAGGCAAAGCAACGCATGATATCGTAAAAAAAGGATTAGAAATGCTTTGCCATTTAGATCACCGCGGTGGGCAAGGAAGCGATCCAAATACAGGTGATGGCGCCGGATTAATGGTGCAAATCCCTGATGAGTTCTTCCGTAAACAATGCTCTGATATCCAATTACCTGAAAAAGGTCGCTATGGTGTAGGTATGGTCTTCTTCACAAAAGATGATCAAGAACGCCAAGCTTTGGAAAACAAAATTAATGCTCTTATCAGTCAAGAAGGACAAAACCTATTAGGTTGGAGAGATGTGCCAGTAGATGTCAGAAAAGTCGGAATAAATGCACAGAAAACTTGTCCAGTTGTTCGACAAGTATTTATTGGTGCAAACGAATCTATTCAAGATGAAGTAACATTTGAAAGAAAGCTGTATGTTATAAGAAAGCAAGCAGAAAATTGGGCGGAGAAAGAAGAACTACGAGCTTATTTTGCTAGTCTATCTAACAAAACAATTGTTTATAAAGGGTTGTTAACACCTGAACAGGTGGATGCCTTTTATTTAGATTTACAAGACGAAGCATTCGTATCTGCTTTCTCATTAGTTCATTCACGCTTTAGTACAAATACATTTCCGAGCTGGGAAAGAGCACACCCAAATCGTTATTTAATTCATAATGGTGAAATTAACACAATGCGTGGAAATATAAACTGGATGCGAGCACGAGAGCAACAATTTGTATCTGATGCATTTGGTGAGGATTTAAATAAAATACTTCCTATTCTAAATGCAGAAGGCAGTGATTCTTCTGTATTAGATAATGCACTTGAATTTTTTACATTAGCTGGTCGTAATATCGCGCACTCAGCAATGATGTTAATTCCTGAACCATGGAAGAAAAATCCACATATTTCAAAAGAAAAACGTGCTTTTTATGAGTATCACAGTACATTAATGGAGCAATGGGACGGTCCTACATCGATTACGTTTACAGATGGCAAGAAAATTGGTGCCATTTTAGACCGTAATGGATTACGCCCTGCTAGGTATTATGTTACAAAGGATGACTATATTGTCTATTCATCAGAAGTAGGCGTAATTGATATCGATGAAGATAACGTAATGTATAAAGACCGCCTAAGTCCAGGCAAAATGCTGTTAATTGATTTAGAAGAAGGTAGAATTATTTCTGATGAAGAAATTAAAACAGAAATGGCGCAAGAAAAGCCATATCAAGAATGGCTGGAAAATGCAGTTGTTAAAATAGATGAAGAATTTTCGGAAGTTAATGGTGATCAAGTACAAGATTTATTCACTCGTCAAAGTGCCTTCGGATATACGTATGAAGATATTCATAAGTACTTACTTCCTTTAGTAGCAGATGGTAAGGATCCAATTGGTGCGATGGGTAATGATATGCCGTTAGCAGTATTATCAGAACGACCACAAACGTTGTTTAATTATTTCAAACAGCTTTTTGCACAGGTTACTAATCCTCCTATTGATGCTTATAGAGAACAAATTGTAACATCAACAATGACATGGTTAGGACCTGAAGGGAATATTTTGCACCCAGATCAAAACAATGCGAAACGAATTCAATTACAATCACCAGTTATATCAAACTATCAATTAAATCAATTAGTAGATAATAGATATGAAGGTTTTAATAGCGCAGTGATTGATTCGTTATTTACAAGCGATTTAGAATCAGGACTTTCTGCTATCTTCCAAAAGGCAGAAGATGCAATTGCAGCAGGGGCTAATTTGCTAATATTATCCGATCGGAATATGAATACAAAGAAAATTCCTGTTCCTGCTTTGTTAGCTGTTAGTGCATTGCACCAGCATCTTGTTCGTCAAGGTAGTAGGACAAAGGTTAGCTTAATAATTGAAAGCGGAGAAACAAGAGAAGTACATCATTTCGCTGCTTTATTAGGCTATGGTGTAGATGCGATTAACCCGTATCTAGCATTTGCAACTTATAAGAGTGAAATTGAAAATAATAACTTAGATGTTAGCTACGAAGAAGCCGTCAAAAGTTACATTGAAGGTGTAACCGAAGGCGTTGTAAAAGTAATGTCTAAGATGGGTATTTCAACCGTGCAAAGTTATCGTGGTGCACAAATATTTGAAGCAATTGGGATTAGTAAAGAAGTGATCGACCAGCACTTTACCGGGACAGCTTCCCAACTAAGTGGGATTGGACTGGATACAATCGGTAAGGAAGCTAGTGGTCGTCATCAACTCGCTTATGCGGAAACAATTGACAAGACTTTAGAAGCAGGTAGTGACTTTCAATGGAGAAAAACGGGTGAACATCACGCGTTTAATCCGAAAACAATACACACATTGCAATGGGCTTGTCGTCGTGGAGACTATAATCTATTCAAAGAATACACACAGGCAGCTAATGAAGAAAGAATCGGTTTCTTAAGAAATCTATTCACTTTTAATTCTGAACGAGAGTCTATTTCGATTGACGATGTAGAATCTGTTGACTCTATTGTCCGTCGCTTTAAAACTGGTGCAATGTCATTCGGATCTTTAAGTCAAGAAGCTCATGAAGCACTAGCTATTGCGATGAACCGAATTGGTGGTAAATCGAACAGTGGTGAAGGTGGAGAAGATCCAAAACGATTCTTAATTGATGAGAATGGTGACACTGCTAGAAGTGCGATTAAACAAGTAGCTTCTGGTAGATTCGGTGTGAAAAGCCATTACTTGGTGAACGCTGATGAATTACAAATAAAAATGGCACAAGGTGCTAAGCCTGGTGAAGGCGGTCAGTTACCTGGTACAAAGGTTTATCCATGGGTAGCAGACGTACGTAGTTCAACACCAGGAGTTGGATTAATCTCACCACCACCTCACCATGATATTTATTCTATTGAGGATTTAGCACAATTAATCCATGATTTAAAAAATGCCAATCGTGATGCACGTATTAGCGTAAAACTTGTTGCAAAAGCTGGAGTAGGTACAATCGCAGCCGGTGTAGCAAAAGGTGCAGCTGATGTCATTTGTATAAGTGGTTATGATGGTGGAACTGGTGCATCACCGAAAACAAGTATTAAACATACAGGATTACCTTGGGAGCTTGGCTTAGCAGAAGCTCATCAAACACTGATGCTAAACGGTCTTCGTGATCGTGTCGTACTTGAGACAGATGGCAAATTAATGACTGGTAAAGATGTCGTTATGGCTGCTTTATTAGGTGCCGAAGAGTTCGGCTTTGCTACAGCGCCGCTTGTAGTCTTAGGCTGTGTAATGATGCGTGTATGCCATATGGATACTTGTCCTGTAGGTGTGGCAACACAAAATCCTGAATTGCGTAAAAAGTTTATCGGGGATCCAGATCATATCGTTAACTTCATGCATTTCATTGCAGAAGAAGTACGCGAAATCATGGCGGAGCTAGGTTTCCATAATCTTGACGAGATGGTTGGACACACAGAAGTTCTTCAAGTTAGTGATCGCGCTAAATCTCATTGGAAAGCGAAAGATCTAGATCTAAGCACATTACTATATCAGCCTGAAAATGCTGGCAGCCGGACTTTCCGTACGCCACAAAACCATAAAATTGATCAGTCACTTGATATAACAGCTATTTTACCTGCTGTAGGTTCTGCAATAGATTCTAAGCAAAAAGTTGATTTAAGTTTTCCAATTAAAAACATCAACCGTGTAGTAGGTACAATTGTTGGTAGTGAAGTTTCCAAACGTTATGGAGAAGAAGGATTACCTGAAGATACAATTACCCTTCGATTTAATGGCTCTGCGGGTCAAAGCTTTGGGGCATTTGTACCTAAAGGTATGTCGTTGATCTTAACGGGAGATGCCAATGATTATGTTGGTAAGGGACTTTCTGGCGGAAAGATTATCGTTTCCTCACCAAAAGAATCTACTATTTCTCCAAGTAAAAACGTGATCGCAGGTAATGTTGCATTATATGGTGCAACATCAGGTGAAGCTTATATCAATGGCTGTGCAGGTGAACGATTTGCTGTGAGAAATAGTGGTGTCAGTGTAGTAGTTGAAGGTATCGGTGACCACGGCCTTGAGTATATGACAGGTGGCCGCGTCGTAGTATTAGGAGATGTTGGCAAAAACTTTGGTGCAGGTATGTCTGGTGGTATTGCATACGTATATGCTGAGGACCAAGCACAATTTAAACACCTTGCAAATACGGAAATGATTGAATTTGAATCATTACAAGCTGATGAAGAGATTTCAGAATTGAAAACAATGATTGAAAACCATTTCAAATATACGAACAGCAGTAAGGCTGCTGCGATATTAGATAATTTTGAAGAAGCAACACAAAAGTTTGTAAAAGTAATTCCAACAGAGTATAAATCAATGCTTCAGCGTATAGAAGCTTATAAACAAACCGGCTTGAATGATGATGATGCACAATTAGAAGCATTCCAAGCGAAGAAACAAAATAAACCTGTTCCTGTTACAAAACAAGCAGTGGTGCAGTAAGAAAGGAGAGAGCAAAATGGGGAAAGCAACTGGATTTATGGAAATACAGCGTGAAGAAGCACAAGAAAGAGATCCGCGTACCCGTATAAAAGACTGGAAAGAATATGCTGCTCCTTTCTCTGATGAAGTCTTAAGCAGACAGGGAGCACGCTGCATGGATTGTGGTACACCTTTCTGTCATATTGGGATGGATGTTAACGGAGCAACATCAGGATGTCCAGTCTACAATTTAATTCCAGAATGGAATGACCTTGTATATAAAGGGAAATGGAAAGAAGCATTAGAGCGATTAATGAAAACTAATAACTTTCCTGAATTTACTGGAAGGGTATGTCCTGCTCCTTGTGAGGGGTCTTGTACTGTAGCAATTTCTGATCCAGCAGTAGCAATTAAAAATATTGAACGCGCGATAATAGATAAGGGGTTTGAAATGGGCTGGATTAGTCCAAAAATCCCTACAAAACGTACAGGGAAAAAAGTTGCCATTGTTGGCTCTGGACCAGCTGGATTAGCGAGTGCTGACCAGCTTAACCAAGCCGGCCATTCTGTTACCGTTTATGAACGTGATGATCGTATTGGTGGCTTGTTAACTTACGGTATTCCTAACGTTAAACTTGAAAAAGATGTTGTTGAACGCCGTGTTCGTTTACTTGAACAAGAAGGTGTTGTGTTCGTAACCAATACAGAAGTAGGTAAAGACATTACCGCAGAGCAGCTAAAAAATGACTTTGACTCTGTTATTCTTTGTACAGGTGCACAAAAACAACGTAATTTAGAAATACAAGGTCGTAACAGTGAAGGTGTACATTACGCGATGGATTTCCTAAAGGCATCAACAAAAAGTTTACTAGATTCTAACTTAGAAGACGGAAACTATATTAATGCAGAAGGAAAAGATGTTATTGTAATTGGTGGTGGAGATACGGGTGCTGACTGTATCGCAACGGCTGTTCGTCACAAATGTAATAGTGTTGTACAGTTTGGTAAACACCCGCAACTTCCATTAGCGCGTACGTCTGCAAACATGTGGCCTGAGTATCCACACGTATTTAGTTTGGAGTATGCACATAAAGAAGCACAAGAGAATTTCGGTGAAGACCCGCGTCAATATTCAATCCAAACGAAGAAATTCGTTGCCGATGAAAATGGTAAGTTAAAAGAGTTGCACACCATGCAAATGAGAAAAGTTACCGACGAAAACGGTATGTTTGTTTACGAAGAAATTCCTGGCACTGAAAAAGTATGGCCAGCACAGCTTGTGTTGATTGCTATTGGTTTTGAAGGACCAGAACAACCGGTACTTAAGCAGTTCGGTGTAGACATTAAAAATCGTAAAGTAGATGCTGTATACGGCGAGTTCAAAACGAACGTCGATGGCGTATTTACTGCTGGAGACTCTCGTAGAGGCCAAAGCTTAATTGTTTGGGCAATTAACGAAGGTCGTGAGGTTGCTCGCTGTGTAGATGAGCATCTAATGGGTGCATCTACACTGCCAACTGTATTAGCTGTGTAACTACAAATATAAAACCCCTAATTTCATTCCTTTATGGGTGAAATTAGGGGTTTTTGTATAAAAAACATGCCATATATATGAAGATTTGGGAACACTTTAACGATAATATGTTAGTTATCATTACTTTTTTCGATTTTTCATAAATTGGACAGTAAAATAAATGATCAGAGCAAGCAGAGCATAAACTACGAAAAAGACAACAAATCCCCACAATCCAATAACAGCGTCGGCAAACTCCATATTACCCCTGTTAGTTATCGCCTGCTGAATTTCGATAGCAAATACTAATACCACCATGACAGTAAAGGTGTATATAAATGAAATAACAGTAATACTCCACTTCCATTTTTCGATTAGTTTAAAGCTTGCATAAACAAGGAAGAATGTCACAATCCCTATTATTCCAATAATCCAAAAATGGAGGTCTTTATCAGATAAACCAAAGCCCAATCCGTCGAATATGGTAATTAATACATCGTGTATTTGATTTACAATCTCAGCCATAAGACTAATTACTTCTCTCATTCATTTAACCTCCGCTACAAATATAATTCTCGATTCTTTATACATGACTAGCAATTGAAATAGTAGTGTGATCAATTTTTACTAAGTCCCATGAAGAGACAATACCAATAGGTCTATGAAGTTCTTTTCCTGATTCAGTTATTAGGATTGCCTCAAGTTTCATGTTTTTTTCAAAACTTCCTTCAAAAGTAGCTTCGAGATCGTAAATCGTACTTTCTCTACTAAGAAAACGCACATTATGTTTTTTTTCATAAGGTAAAATGTCTGCTGTAGTAATATTCAATAATGATACCCGACTATGCTCAATATTACAGGCTAGCCATTTTGCTATTCCACCTTCTGTCAGTAATCCGCAAAAACCATGTTCATCATAAATAGGGAATTGTGAAAATCCATTTTCTTTTATTGATTCTAAAATCCTCTGTAAGCTATCTTTTGGGTGAAACGTTATCACAGGCTGTGAAGCAACAGTTAAAGCGATTGGTGGTTCGTGTAATAGATGACATATTTTTTCAATTTCTATAACAATTTCTTCATGGGGTTCAGCAATATAAAAGTCTTCCCGTACTTTTCGATGTACAAGAGCATTACGCAGCCTGCCAAATTGTTTAAGAATGTCATAATTATATAGTACAACGTTATGAAGTTTTTTTGCCGCCTGTAGAGCTTCTCCGTAGGAAACATATGCTTTTGAATGACCCTTTAGGTTTATAAGTTTTTTGTGGATACGATTAAATGCTGCTTCAAACCTATGTACTCTTTCACCTTGTGTAATAGATTCCATATCGACATCTCCTAATTAAATATAGTGATATAGTAACATAATTGCTCTGTAGTATTAGCAAAAACAGATAAATATTTGTATGATTGAAAAGGGAATAATAGCAGTTTTGTCGAATATTATTTTTAGGTGCTGTACAGTATTTGCAAAGGGGAGATGATTTCTAATGACACAAAAAGTAGTGGTATATCCAATTAATGACGTACGTTCACAGTTTCCCGCTCTTTCTAGAACGTATCATGATCAACCAGTTGCATATTTCGATGGACCAGGTGGATCACAAGTCATTAGTTCCTCCATTAAAGCTATATCGAATTATATGGAACGAGGCGGAGCTAATCTTCACGGTGCATTTCCATCCAGTTGGGAAACCGAAGCTATTATAGTTGATGCTAAAAAGGCTGTAGCTGATTTCTTGGTTGTTGATCCGAAAGAAGTGGCTTTTGGTGCCAATATGACGACATTAACACTAGCTATCTCAAGAGCACTCGCTAAAACGTGGAATCCGGGTGATGAAATCGTCGTTACCGAAATGGACCACCGTGCAAATGTAGACCCTTGGCTGGTAATAGCTGAAGAACGTGGTGTCAAAGTACGATGGATACCTATTAACAAACAAACATTAACACTCGATACTAGTAATTTAAATAAGATAATTAATGACAAGACACGCTTAGTAGCTGTCGGTTATGCATCAAACGCAATTGGAACAATTGTTGACGTGGAAACAGTTTCAAAACGTGCGAAAGAAGTCAGTGCACTAGTTGCTGTTGATGCAGTACATGCTGCACCACACATTGCCATCGATCGCGATCAATTAGGAGCAGACATTTTATTATGCTCCGCCTATAAATTTTTCGGACCACACATCGGTATTGCTGCGATTAAAAAAAAGTTGTTGGAAAGCCTAGTACCTTATAAGCTAGTGCCAGCCCCTGACTACATACCGGATAAATTTGAGACAGGTACACAAAATCATGAGGGGATTGCAGGTATTCAACCGGCAATTGAATTTTACGCATCTCTTGGTGAAGGTAGAACTCGGCGTGAAAAAATTATTAATGGCTATCATGCTATAGAGTCACATGAAAACAGATTAGCAACTAAAATCAGGGAAGCATTAGCAAAGATAGACAAAGTCAGCTTAACTCACGCTGGTCCATCTGTAGCAAAAACACCGACGATTGCTTTCCGGGTTGAAGGGTATACGCCACAGCAAGTATGTGAATATTTAGCAGAAAAGCATGCTATTTTTGTTGCATGTGGGCACTTTTATGCTTCTACTATAGGGGATGTACTCGGAGTAAATCCCGATGGCGGCTGGATCCGAGCCGGCTTAGCACCTTACAATTCTGATGGAGAGGTGGATCGCTTTATTTATGCACTTCAACAATTATAGAAATGAGTCCCCATACTAATTAGAGAGTGTGGGGTTGCTTGTTTTTAAAATTATTCTCTATATAATCTTAATTTGTTGTTTTATACAGTAGTTTAGTAATAAAATAGTGATACAGACAATATTTACTATTTCATCACTTTCGATAAGGAGTTTCAACTATGGATCAAAATTCTATCACAGTTACATTAACCGAAAATAAAAAGGAAATACCGCAATCTAACCAACTTGAATTTGGTCGGATTTATTCTGATCATATGTTTATTATGGATTATGAAGCTAGTACAGGGTGGCATAGTCCTCGAATTGTGCCCTATCAGAACCTTGTACTAGACCCTGCAGCAATTGTTTTTCACTATGGTCAAACTGTTTTTGAAGGCTTAAAGGCCTACGTAACAAAGCAAGGAAACGTGCAATTGTTTCGTCCTGAAAAAAATATGGAAAGACTAAATCGCTCTAACGACCGCATGTGCATTCCAAGAATTGATGAAGATTTTGGTTTAGAAGCGATTAAAAAGTTAGTTAGCATAGACAAGGACTGGATTCCAACGGCACCTGGAACATCGTTGTATGTTCGTCCATTTATCATTTCAACTGAGCCATACCTTGGTGTTGCTCCATCTAAGAAGTACCAATTCATCATTATCTTATCACCAGTTGGCGCTTACTATAAAGAAGGCATTAACCCAATAAAAATTGCAGTCGAATCAAAGTTTGTTCGAGCAGTCTCAGGTGGAACAGGAGAAGCAAAAACGGCTGGAAACTATGCTGCTAGTTTGAAAGCACAAGAAGTTGTAGCTGAACAAGGCTATGCGCAAGTACTATGGTTAGACGGCGTTGAAAGAAATTATATTGAAGAAGTAGGCAGTATGAATATCTTCTTTAAAATAAATGGAGAAATTGTTACACCAGCGTTAAATGGCAGTATATTAGAAGGTGTAACGCGTAACTCAGTGATCGAGCTTTTAAAGAAATGGGAAATCCCTGTGATTGAAAAACAAATTTCAATGGATGACATTTATCAAGCGTACCAAGATGGACACTTGGAAGAAGCATTTGGATCTGGCACTGCTGCAGTTATTTCACCTGTTGGGGAATTAGCTTGGAATGACGATAAGCTAAAAATAAACAATGGTGAGATTGGCCCAATTGCGAAAAAGTTATATGATACACTAACTGGGATTCAATATGGAGCTGAAGCAGATCCATTTGGTTGGATTGTAGAAGTGGAATAACATTATGCTACAGGCTGTTTTCAAAATTGTTATTGTGCAAAATCAGCTAGTATACGTCGTAACTTAGTGTTAAACACCTTTAATGAAGCGTAGTCCCTACAATTTGACTCCTACGGGACTAGCGGCGTAAGTGAGACCCCGGAGCGCGAAGGCGCGAGGCTCACTAGCCCCCCGCGGAAAGCAAAGTGTAGGGACGGAGCGGTGCACATGTATGATCAGTGAGCACCTATGCACTACGACGCATTTCACTTCAATTATGAACTTTAAAATGCAACAAACCTTACGAATAAGCGCCAAGATAAAAGAGCATTCTTGCTATAGAATGCTCTTTATTCATTTCATTTACGAAAAGGAAGTTGATCACCTATGAAGTTAAGTATATTGGACCAATCACCGATTGCATTTGGAAAAGAACCACAAGACGCCTTAGTTGAATCGATGAAGCTGGCGCAATTAGCAGAGCACTACGGCTATACTCGTTATTGGATTGCTGAACACCATGGAATGAAGCAATTAGCAAGTTCAGCACCAGAAGTTATGCTCAGCTATATTGGAGCCCATACATCTACATTACGGATTGGATCTGGAGCAGTCTTGCTTCCACATTACAAGCCTTACAAGGTAGCAGAAATTTACAATCTTTTGGCAACGCTATTTCCTGATCGAATAGATATTGGAGTCGGTCGGGCTCCAGGAGGATCTGCAGAAGCTTCCATGGCTCTTTCAGGTAACTTTTTAGAAAACGTCCGGAATATGCCTGATAAAATAGAAGAACTTCTTCATTTTCTAAACGATGATTTTCCTGATGATCATTTTTATAAAAAAACAAAAGCAGCACCAATCCCCAATATACCTCCAGCGGTTTGGATGCTAGGCACGAGTGTGAAAAGCGCTAAGCTCGCAGCAATGAAAGGTTCCGGATACGCATTTGGATTATTTATGAGTGATCAGGATGGAAAAGAGATTATTAATACATATCGTAGCCATTTTAAACCAGGTAAGCAGTTATCAAATCCATATTCGTTACTAACATTGTCGGTAATTTGTGCAAATACGACAGAAGAGGCGGAAGAAATAGCACAACTAACCAACTTTTGGTGGTTACAGAGTTCAAAAGGAATCGAATTAAGCCATCTGCCATCATTAAAAGAATTACTAAATTATTCGTTTACAAACGAAGACAAAATAGAGATGGATGCTAGAAAGGAAAAATTAATTGTAGGCAACCCCGAACAAATAAAAAAACAATTAACAGAAATTCAACAAAAATATCAAGTAGACGAAATCATGATTGTTACGATCACCTATGATTATAAAAGCCGACTAAGGTCTTACCAATTGATTGCAGAAGAAATAATAGATCGATCATGATAGCTTCCATAATTTCACTTTGTCATACAGGTATGTTTTTGCTTTATTCAACCATGCTAGGTAAGTAAAGGTGATAATAAATATACTAATTCTAATGTATAAAGCAAAGGAGGACAAATGTATGCAAATATACTTTTCTCCAGAATTTTTCAAGGAAGATGCGCAAGTATTAAATATTGTAGACGATAAGAATAAGGCAGTTGGTTATATGGCGTTCTTAACTGAAGGACAAAAAATGTATGTTTACGGTCAATTGCAAGAAGAAGGGGTTTTTGAAGATTTTAAAGACCTAGTAAAACCATACTTAGCAGGATTATCTAAAGTTAAACCGGAACTAGAAGTTTATTCTTATCTAACAGTAGGCGGAAAAAAGGTCGAAATAGACCTTGAAAATGAGAGTTAATACAAGCAACAAAAATTTCGGACACTTCTTAATAAAGTGTCCGATTGATACTATTTTTTGATAAAGATAAATCTCGAAATTATGGATGATTAGATCACTTTCGTTCAATCGCCTATGGTGTCACCTCATCACCTGAGCAAATATGTTCTGAAATTTTCGATTCATGGGAGTAACGCAACTACACAGAAGTACTCTCTACTAGATAAACTTCAGTTACTATTTTCACCTCCAATAGTAAACAACATTAGCGTACATAAAACTAAAATGAGGAGAAATGTAGCTACCTTCATCTTTGCGCAAGTCGTGAGTTCCAACCTTTCACTAGACTCCCTAAATTTATATGTAATGTTTTTGCTTTTTAAAAGTTGTCCACAAAATTCATGCTTGTACTGTTTTTAGTTCTTTCTCATATGTAAAGTATGTTTACTCAATTTCATTGACGAATAAAACTTAATCTGTTTAAAAATAGCTGTAAAAGGGGAACAAAATGGGGAATTATGTTTTTGTATATGGAACATTAAGACAAGGGGCTAGCAATCATTCGTTTATGGAGCATGCACATCTAGTTACATCAGAAGCATATTTGTATGGTACGTTATATGACACAGAAAAAGGCTATCCTGCTCTAGTAACAGGTGGTTATGACCGGGTGATTGGAGAAATATATAATGTAACTGAGCAGTTGTTAGAGAAGTTGGATCGTCTAGAGACTTTTTTTGGTGATAACATGAGAATAATGAATATGAAAGAATTATTCAAACTGTATATGCAAGTGACCAAAGTTACAAAGCGCTTGTATATGTTTATTCGAAAGACCGTACAGATGGTTTACAGGAAATTGATAGCGGCGATTGGATTCAATGGCAATACAAATAGTTTAAATTTTGTAAAAATTATTGACAATCATACATTTGTAAAGCATAATAATTGCTAACAATAGCATTCGGCATATGATAAGGACCAATAGATTATACTCGGCACGAAAGAGAATGGAATTCACCGGCTGAAAGATTCCAACGTTACCGATTGATTGAACCTATCCTTTGAGCTGTTGAGCTAATAACTCGACCGTTTCCTGCGTTAAAGGTATAAGAGGATATCTATTTATTTATTAGATATCAACTAAGGTGGTACCGCGGAATAAACCCTTTTCGTCCTTACATGACATTGTTTGGATGAAAAGGGTTTTTAGTTTGGAGAAAGAAGCGTGGTTCAATGGGAAGAAAAAGAATTGTCGTCAAAATAGGAAGTAGTTCATTAACAAATACAAAAGGTGGACTAAGTACGCGAAAATTAACAGAACACGTCGCAGCTATTGCAAAACTTCGTGAACAAGGCTATGAAGTAATTTTAATTTCTTCTGGTGCTGTTGCAGCCGGATTTGGATATTTAGGTTATCCAGCGCGTCCGGTAACAGTCGCAGGTAAACAAGCGGCAGCTGCAGTTGGTCAAGGATTACTCGTCCAGGCATACACAGAGGCTTTTAAACAATATAACGTAATTACTTCGCAGCTCCTTTTAACGAGAGATGTATTTATTAATCAAGAGCAATATAGCAATGTTTATAACACGCTGGCTGAGCTTTTAAAAAGATCGGTTATCCCGATAATTAATGAAAATGATTCTGTTGCAATTGATGAGCTGACTTTTGGTGACAATGACATGCTTTCGGCATTAGTTAGTGGTCTGATTAATGCGGATTTTCTAATATTGTTGACCGATATTAATGGCCTTTATAACGGAAATCCGAAAACCATGCCATTGGCAAAACGTTATGACATATTGCCGGAGATCACCGAAGCAATATTACAACAAACGAACAACGATTCGAATTCAAAGTTTGGAACAGGTGGTATGAAATCAAAATTAATGGCATCACAAACGGCATTATCGCTAGGGGTTCATGTGTTCGTCGGCTCAGGGTCAGGTGAGGAAAAATTACTCGATATTGTTAATGGCACAGGTGACGGCACTTATATTGGTGACGATCATACGCAAAGCTTGCGTAAGCAAAAACAATGGATTGCTTTTCATTCTTCGATTGCTGGCAAGATAATAATCGATCACGGGGCAGAACAAGCCATTACACATGCGGGGAAAAGCTTGCTACCAGCAGGAATTAGTCACATAGAAGGTAGCTTTGATACCGGTGCCGTTGTTGAAATAACTAACATGGATGGCCAAACAATAGCTAAAGGACAAGTGAACTATTCTTCAGACGATATACTTTTGATTAAAGGAAAACTGAGCAGTGAAGCGATGCGGCAAACAAATCGCCCACGACCAGAAGTAATTCACCGGGATCGTCTCGTGTTATCATTAAAGGAGGTTATACAATGACTGATATAATAACCAATCAAAGTGACTTATTAGTAAAAGCAAAAAAAGTAAAGGACGCCGCATTTCGTATAGCGAATAAGTCTACTGCGCAAAAAAATGACGCGCTTTTATTAATTGCTGATCAATTATCTGCGGATACCGCATTTATTTTAGAAGAAAATCAAAAAGATATTGCTTCAGGGAAACAAAACGGATTACATGATTCACTACTAGACCGTCTTTTACTTACAGAAGCACGTATTCATGATATGGCAGAAGCTTTGCGGCAATTAACCGAGTTAACAGATCCAGTAGGTGAAACAATGGAAGCCTGGAAACGACCAAACGGCATTAACATCCAGAAAATTCGCGTCCCACTCGGTGTTGTCGGTATGATCTATGAAGCACGCCCAAACGTGACCGTTGATGCTGCAAGTCTTTGTTTAAAAACAGGTAACGCTGTGCTACTTAGAGGCAGCTCTTCAGCCATTCATTCTAATAGGGCGCTAGTAAAAGTGATTCACCGTGCTTTGGAAAAATCTGAGCTACCAGAGGATTCCGTCCAGTTAATCGAGGATATAAGTAGAGAGACAGCTGCACAGATGTTTAAATTGAACGAATACCTTGATGTGTTAATTCCTCGTGGTGGACAAAAATTAATTCAAACGGTTGTAGAACAGGCGTCTGTTCCTGTGTTGGAAACTGGAGCAGGAAACTGTCATTTATTTATCGATGAAACAGCAAATAAACAAATGGCAATCGAGATTGCGGTAAACGCTAAAACGCAACGCCCATCCGTCTGCAATGCAATTGAAACTGTGATTATCCATCAAGCATGGGCTAAACAATATTTACCTGAACTTGTTGCTACACTTGAATCTCACGGAGTTGAGCTTAGAGGGGATAAACAATCCCAGCAATATGCTAGCATTGCAGATGCTAATGAGGACGATTGGAAAACCGAATATTTAGCTAAAATTCTTGCTGTAAAAATAGTAGACCATGTAGATGTAGCAGTTATGCACATAAATACGTACGGATCGAAACATTCTGAAGCAATTATTACCGAAAAGGAAGAAAATGTGCTACAATTTTTTACGAATGTAGATGCAGCAGCACTTTATCATAATGCATCCACTCGCTTTACGGATGGTTTTGAATTTGGTTTTGGTGCAGAAATAGGAATTAGCACACAAAAGTTGCATGCAAGGGGACCGATGGGATTACCAGCACTAACATCAACCAAATATATTATTCGTGGAGATGGACAAATCAAACCATAAATGGAGGAATTCGATGAAAAAAGTACTTGTCTTCGGACACAAAAACCCAGATACGGATACAATTAGTTCAGCTATCGCTTATGCAGAATTAAAAAAACGACTAGGTTACGAGGCTGAAGCAGTTCGTTTAGGTGAAGTTAGTGGAGAAACACAGTTTGCTTTAGACTATTTCAAAATCGATCAACCTCGCTTCGTCAGCGCTGTTGCAAATGAAGTTGAGCAAGTAATTCTTGTTGATCACAACGAAAAACAACAAAGTGCAGAAGACATTGATCAGGTTCAAGTGATCGAAGTAATTGACCACCACCGTATTGCTAATTTTGAAACAAGTGATCCTTTATATTATAGAGCAGAGCCAGTAGGCTGTACTGCAACGATATTAAATAAGTTGTATAAAGAACATAATGTTCAAATTTCCAAGTCAACTGCTGGATTAATGCTTTCTGCGATTATATCTGATACATTATTATTCAAATCACCTACATGCACAGACGAAGATGTAAAAGCTGCAAAAGAACTAGCTGCAATTGCTGATGTAGATGCTGAACAATATGGTTTAGAAATGCTAAAAGCTGGAACTGACTTCAGTGACACATCTATTAAAGAATTAATATCTCTTGATGCAAAACAGTTTAACATGGGAGCGCATCTCGTTGAAGTTGCGCAAGTGAACACTGTTGATACAGAAGACATTTTAAAAAACAAAGCTGAATTAGAAACAGAAATTTTAAACTCGATCAAAGCAAGTAACTTAGATTTATTTGTTTTTGTAGTCACAAACATATTAACAAATGATTCTGATGTGTTAGCTGTTGGTGATAAGAAAGCGGCAGTTGAATCAGCATTTAATGTTGTCTTAGATAACGACATCGCAACACTCAAAGGAGTCGTATCTAGAAAAAAACAAATCGTACCACAATTAACAAAAGCTCTATCATAAATGGGACAATGGAAAAACAGCGATTCAATTGGAACGCTGTTTTTTCTTTGACTAAGATAAGGCTTAAATAAGTATGATTATGCCTGACGAAATGACATATGAATTTTACCAAGAAGAAATCAACTCAGAAAATAAAACAGGTTAATCTAGGAAATTAAAGATAATTATTTCCTGGGCAACCGCAGATGATGCTATTTTCTATGAAATTACAGCAAGAACTGACATGAATTTAGGACCTGATTTGTAAAAAGTAGAAGGTTTTCCTGAACCTTTATATAAATTAGGACGAATTTGAACTAAACTCATGACGTAACCTTACAGAGAGTGCTTGACCCGTTCCGGAAATGCACTTCGCTTTCACTCATAAGCACAAGTATAACATCTACTCACTCAAAGTGCCTTTCAAAGTACGCCCTTTCCTTCACGGTGTGGTACGAAGGTCGTGTGGCCCCGGCAAGGATAAGCGGACACGAGGGCGCCTATTTCGCTTGAAGTTACAGAATTGACGATTTAGCGGACATGAAAGCACTTATTTACTAAAAATTAACATGATTCATGTACCTTTTAGTTAAATAAGGACGCTGGTGGTCGCAAAGAACCACCGAACTGGTCTCTCAATCTTTTCGCCACTTTGCATCTAGCACTACGTCGCATTTTACTTCACTTCTGATATAACTCACTTATAGAGCCGCGAATATTTTTTAACTTTATTATAAATTTCCTTGTCATGAAACTTCACAAGTTAATAGTAAGTGAAGAAATAATGCGTTAGAATAGTTAAAATATTCTAAAATTATTTAAATCGAAAAGGAGATTGATATTTTGAATGATTTATACGCCCGGATTACGGAAATGCCGAAAATTGATCTTCATTTGCATTTAGATGGCAGTGTAAAGCCGAAAACGGTTTTATCTTTAGCAAAAAGAGAGAAGATTAAGTTACCCGTTTATGATGAACGTCAACTGAGGGGTTTAATGCAAATAGATGATAATTGCGATAGCTTAACTACTTACTTAAGTAAGTTTGAATTAGTCTCACGTGTATTGCATAGCAGATATGGATTAGAACAAGTTGCAATGGAAACAGTTGAGCAAGCATTTAAACAAAATTGCAAATATATCGAGGTGCGCTTTGGACCACAATTACATCGAAAAAAAGGGTTATCCTTGGAACAAGTAATCGAAGCGGTCATTAACGGATTAAAGAAAGGTGAACGTATGTATGGTGTAAAAGCAAATGCGATTGCTTGTTGCTTACGTCATCATTCTATTGAAGAAAACAAAGAGGTTATTGAAGCAGCAACTGGATTTGTCGATGCTGGATTAGTTGCAGTTGATCTAGCGGGGGATGAAGCGACTTATCCCGCACAATTATTTCATCAAGTGTTCGAATTAGCAAACAAGAAAGATTTACCAATCACCATACATGCAGGAGAGGCAGCTGGTCCAGAAAATATTGATGTAGCTGTCAATCAGTTGGGAGCTAATAGAATCGGTCATGGTGTTCGTTTAAGAGATAATCTTGATCTATTAGACTCCATACATTTAAAACAAATCCCATTAGAAATGTGTCCAATCAGTAATATACAAACAAAAACATGTAATGGTTGGAATGATTATCCCATCCGTGACTATTTTGATCGCGGATTGTTGGTTACAGTAAATACAGATAATCTAACAGTATCCAATACAACGCTAACTAAAGAATGGATTGTTTTAGCGGAGAAATATAAGTTTACGGTTGAAGAACTACATCAATTAAGTTTGAATAGTATTCAAGCCTCATTTCTATCCAAAGACGAAAAAGCGGCTTTGAGCACCACATTTGCGTCTAATAAAAATCATCTAGACGTGCAGAATGCAATCTAATAAAGAAGCTAACCAACTCATGTAAATACACGAGTTGGTTTCTTTTTGTGATCAAATTATGGAAAGAGTGTTTATTTTCTGAAAAAAGTGTTGTTCATATGTTTTCTAATCCTCTTGATTGTGTTAGTATGATTCATAACCATTTCACTGTAGGAAGGATCTATCGTATGAGTACAAAAACAAAATCCGTTCCAATAAAGGACATTATTATTGCTAATCAAGTATTAAAAGATATTGTTGTTCGAACCCCTTTGCAAAAGGATACCATTTTATCTGAACGTTACGAGTGTAACGTCTATTTAAAAAGAGAGGATCAGCAAGTTGTTCGTTCATTTAAAATTAGAGGGGCTTATAACCTGATGCAAGGTCTTTCTCCTGAAGAGCTTAATTCTGGTGTTGTCTGTGCTAGTGCAGGAAACCATGCACAAGGAGTTGCATACTCTTGTAAAGCACTTCAAGTAAAAGGTGTGATATTCATGCCTAGTACAACTCCAAGGCAAAAAGTATCACGCGTTTCATTCTTTGGTGGGGACTTTGTTGAAGTAGTCTTAACCGGAGATACATTTGATGACTCATTTGAAACAGCCATGGAATATTGCAACAATCATCAGATGGCATTTATTCACCCATTCGATGACCATCGCACAATTGCAGGACAAGGAACAATTGGTTTAGAAGTATTGGATGAAATTGAAGAACCTATATCTCATATGTTCATGTCTGTTGGCGGTGGTGGATTAATATCAGGGGTAGGTTCGTATATTAAAAGTATTAGTCCAAGCACTAAAATGATCGGAGTTGAACCAATGGGCGCACCTTCGATGAAAACGGCACTTGACCAAGACCGTGTCGTTAACCTTGATAAAATTGATAAATTTGTAGACGGTGCAAGTGTAAAAAAAGTAGGTAATATCACTTTTGAAATAGGTAAAGAAGTGATTGATGATATTGTTGTTGTCCCTGAAGGTAAAGTATGTACAACGTTGCTGGATTTATATAATGAGAATGCAATTGTTGCTGAACCTGCTGGCGCATTACCAGTTGCTGCGCTTGACCAGTACAAAGATGAAATTAAGGGGAAGAACATTGTGTGTATCATAAGTGGCGGAAACAATGATATTGATAGAATGCAAGATATCAAAGAAAGATCATTAATTTACGAAGGATATAAACACTATTTCATTGTTAACTTTCCGCAACGCGCGGGTGCGCTTCGTGAATTCATTGGAGAATGTCTAGGCAAAACAGATGACATTACACGATTTGAATATACAAAGAAAAACAATCGTGATAAGGGACCTGTCCTCGTTGGTATTGAGCTAAAACACAAAGAAGACTATCAGCCTTTAGTCACTCGAATGATTGAGAATGGTTTCACTTATATCGAAATTAACAAAGATCAGCAACTGTTTAACTTATTAATCTAGTAGAAAAATTCAACAAAGTGTAAGGTAATAAAATCGGCCATGGCCAATCTTGTTTTAAATTTAGCTTTTTCAATTTATAATTTCATATATTAGTCAATTTCATGATACTGATTTTTTTAGTTATCCGTATCCGTATATAGAAGTATTAAACTTTACTGTGAACTATATATGATGCAGTTAGCTGTATAAGGTAAGTCTGAAATTGTCTTATATCAAAAAAAGGGAGCCAAACAAGCTCCCTTTTTTTGATATGTAAAAGCTAGATTTTTGTCAACCAAAATCTGTAAGCCATACAACGAATAAGGATATAATAGGTATTGTAATTAGTGAGAGTAATGTGGAATAAATCGTTGTAATTACCGCTGTCTCTTCGTCATTTGCATACTTTGCAAATAACACAGTTGCTAACATGAAAGTAGGCATAGCTGCTTGAATAATAACAATTTGTTTAATCTCGAGATCAAAGAACGAGACTGATAATACAATCATCGTTAACACGGGAATAATTAGTAAGCGAAAACTAAGCGGAAACCACATACCAGGAACTGCAGTAAGTTTTTTTGCTTTCACTAACGGCGGAATTAACATACCAATATATAGCATTGCTAATGGTCCAGCTATTCCAGAAAGCATGTCTGTTAATAGTTTAACAGATTGAGGCGCTTCAAATCCTGCCGCAAAAGCGACTAAACCGAAACATATCGCGATTAGTGGAGGATTAATGACTGATTTTAATTGTCGGATATGGAATTTCCCTTCTTGCTTCAGCATGTGAATTGCAACTGTAAAAATGACCAGATCTAAAGCCGCATCAAAAATGGCAGCTAATAAGCCCCCGACAGGCCCGAAAATAGTAGCGCATAACGGAATACCTATAAATCCGGTATTACCAAAGCTAGCAAGAATGCTCATTTTATTTGCATGGATACCAGAAAAACCAAACAATTTTGCAGCTACTACCGTCACTACCAGTGCAATAATATGATATACAATTGATACGATAAAAATAATCAATACTTTATGCAAGAGACTGTCGGTTACTTTCGTATTAAACACACCATTTAAAATGATTGCAGGTACGGCAAAATTTATAATAATAAACATAAGCGCTGTTTTTAATTCTTTAGTAACCGGCAATCGTAATGCCATAAAGGACCCTAGGCCAATGATAATTGCCATGACAGCAATCGATGAAGCCACTACATATACACTCATTTATTGAATTCCTTTCTCTTTAAACAATCATTACCTATTTTAGCTTAATTAGGAATCAACTGTCTAATCGTAAAGACTACGCTAATAAGTCTAGACTGTTTTCTAAATGTTTGATGTTAGTACGCAAAATAACTAAACTCCGTCGTAACGTAGTGCTCGTGATTTCCGCTCCAGGCAGTCGCTTTCCGCGGGCACGGCTTCTGAGTGGATCTTCAGCCCGTGCTGTTCCCGCAGGAGTCGACTGCCTGGAGCTCCAATCACCCGACGTAAGGAGCAATCCAGCTAACAGCGGAGGAAATGCCCTTCGACTCCTGCGGGACTAGCGGCGTAAGTGAGACCCCGCAGCGCGAAGGAAGGCCACTGAAAAAGTCTTTGTCTGTTAAAAATGAAGTTTTTTCAAAAACACTATCCCAAAATCTTGCTACTTTTCTATAGAAAAGTGGAGAAACCAGTTCGATTTACTTCTGATTTTTAGGCGGAAAGTGGGGATGGATTTTTTTGGTATTCACTTTTTTCAAAATTTATCGGACTTTTTCAGTGGCCTCGCGCGAAGGCGCGAGGAGGCTCACTAGCCCCCCGCGGAAAGCGAAGGGCATTTCCGTAGCGGGTCAAGCACTTGTCAAACTACGACGGAGTTAACTTCAAACATGATATAAAAAACAACAAACTCTGCGAAAAAGGCTTAAGCCTATAAAGAAGTTATACATAAGCAGACAAAATTATTGGCTAACATAATCACAAGTTGTTACTATATAGATAGCAAACGAAAGTGTTCATTAAATTATTGGAGGAAAATATCATGCGTGAAGTAAACCCAAATGAAGTAGAAGAGCTTTTGAAAAATAATAAAGATGTAAAGATTTTAGATGTACGAGAAGATGAAGAAGTAGCTCAAGGGATTATACCTGATGCTATTCATATACCGCTTGGTTTTGTTGACACGAGGTTTGAAGAATTAGATCAATCAAAAGATTATATCGTTGTTTGTCGCTCAGGACGTAGAAGTGCTGCGGCGTGTGAATTTTTAGAGGAACAAGGTTTCAAGGTGAGCAATATGACTGGTGGCATGCTTGAATGGGATGGACCTGTTAAATAAGTGATCAGTTGTGAGACTAATGATTGGATTATTAGGAGGATGCTAATACATGAAAGTTGTTAATAATATCACAGAACTAATTGGAGACACTCCAATTGTCCGTTTAAATAAAATTGTACCAGAAGGCGCAGCAGACGTTTATGTTAAATTAGAGATGTTTAACCCATCAGGCAGTGTCAAGGACCGTGCTGCCTTTAATATGATTAAGGCAGCCGAAGAGCAAGACTTAATTAAGCCTGGGGACACAATTATCGAACCGACTAGTGGAAACACAGGTATTGGTCTAGCAATGACGGCTGCTGCCAAAGGGTATCAAGCTATTTTAGTGATGCCTGATAACATGACAAAAGAGCGGATTAATATATTGCAAGCTTATGGAGCAAAAGTTGTCTTAACACCAAGTGCTCAAAAAATGCCTGGAGCGATTGAAAAAGCTAAACAATTACAAGCAGAAATTCCTAATAGCTTTATCCCACAGCAATTTGAAAATAGGGCCAACCCAGATATTCATCGCAAAACAACAGCTTTAGAAATTTATGAGCAAATGGATGGGGACTTGGATGCCTTTATAGCAACTGCTGGTACAGGTGGAACGGTGACTGGAACCGGGGAAACACTAAAGGAGAAAATTCCTAACTTATATGTCGCAGTTGTGGAACCTAAAGGCTCACCTGTTCTCTCTGGAGGAAAACCAGGAAAGCATAAATTAGTTGGTACAAGTCCTGGATTTATCCCAGCGATCTTAAATACAAGCGTTTATGATGAAATTATTCAAATTGCAGATGATGAAGCTGTCAACATGTTCAAAGAGCTTGCCAGTAAAGAAGGCATTTTTCTAGGATTATCTGGTGGTGCTGCCGTTTATGCGGCTATCGAAATTTCCAAACGATTAGGAAAAGGAAAGAAAGTTGTCTGTATCGCGCCAGATTCAGGAGAACGGTACTTGAGTATGAACTTGTTTGATGAGTAAGTTTATAGGATGATTTGCTAGTAGTACAGATTAAAATTCCCATAAAACAAAAGATAAAATTTTTTAAATTTTGTTGAATTATAGCAACAATTGCTATAATATACTATATATAGTTTTTATTTCACAAACTCAAAACCACATATTGTACCGCCGGAAGTTAAGATGCCTATTTGGGCGTAAAGGGAATCTGGTACACGCCAGAACTGCCCCCGCAACTGTAAGTGAGACGAACAGAGCATACCACTGATGCTTACCCGTAAAAATTACGGAAAGTATGGGAAGGGCTTTTAGTAGGTTGATCATAAGTCAGGAAACCTGTCTTAACTTTCAAGTTTCAAAATTCTCGGGGATTGGGATGATGAAACGATGGCTTCAAAAAATTAAGAACATTGTTTCTGATTTTTTGTGTTATCGTTTCTTCCGCTCGCTAATTTGAGCGGTTTTTATTATTTTATGGGAGGTTTTTTAGTGACAACACAATTGAAATCAGAAATCCATGCAGTATTAGAGGAATTAGAAGAAGTTTCCAACCAGTATAATCTTAATATTACTGAAATTAAACAACGCATTTCTGAATTATCAAATGGAGAGCAACAAGCCAATCAAGAAGCGTTGTTTTATGCTTTAAATAATATTGCGATGGATCAGCCCGATTGGACATATGCTTCTGCGCGTTTCTATTTGCGTCAGTTGTATCAGGAGGCTGCCCGTAACAGAAAATATGACAGTACGCAATTATACGGAAATTTTTACGAGTTAATTGAAACATTAACGGATAAAGGTATTTATTCTACTAATCTATTAGATCACTATTCCGAGCAGGAAATTAATGCTTTAGCTCAAGCGATTGACCCACAGAAAGACAAACTATTTAATTATATTGGCTTGTTTTTATTTGCGGACAGATATATAGCAAGAGACCATGAGCGAAATGTTTATGAATTACCACAGGAGCGTTTTATGGTCATTGCGATGACAATTATGCAAAATGAAGCCCCTTCTGTAAGGTTGGAGCTTATAGAAGAAGCATACTGGGCACTTAGTAATTTACATATGACAGTAGCAACGCCAACATTATCAAATGCCGGCAAAAGCTATGGACAACTATCTTCCTGCTTTATCGATACAGTTGACGATTCTTTAGACGGCATCTACTTAAACAATTGGGATATCGCTCGCCTTAGTAAGGACGGCGGCGGGATTGGCATTTATTATGGAAAAGTGAGAGCTCTAGGTTCCGATATCAAAAAATTCAAAGGCAATTCCTCTGGTGTTGTACCATGGATAAGATTGCTGAATGATACAGCGGTCAGTGTCGATCAATTAGGTCAGCGTCAAGGGGCAGTTGCTATTTTTTTAGATGTATTCCACAAAGATATTATGAATGGATTCCTAGATTTAAAAACTAACAATGGGGATGAACGCCGTAAAGCGCACGATGTGTTTACTGGTGTATCGATTCCAGATTTGTTCATGGAAAAACTAGAACAAATCGATGAAGATGGTAAAAGCATTGGTGAATGGCACACTTTTTGCCCACATCAAGTGAAACAAATAATGGGATGGAAAGACCAAAACGGTAACCCACTTGGACTTGAGGATTTTTATGATGAAGAAGATGCGAAATATTTTTCCGAAAAATATAATCAAGCTGTTAGCCATCCATTGTTACCACGAAAATCTTATCGGGCAATGGATATTATGGCGCGAATTATGATTGCTCAATTGGAAACCGGAACTCCATATATGTTTTATCGTGACGAAGTAAACCGTCAAAATCCAAACAAACATATAAACGGTGTTGGTAGAACATCAATTTATTGTAGTAATTTATGCACAGAAATTGCTCAAAACATGTCTGCAACGAACATTGTAAAAGAATATCAAGACGAAGATGGTAACATTGTAATTGTTCGTAAACCAGGTGATTTTGTAGTTTGTAATCTGTCTAGTATCAACTTACCAAGTGCTGTACAAGCGGATGTTTTAGAACGTTTGATTCATATTCAAGTACGTATGCTCGACAATGTGATTGATTTGAATACAATTTCCGTTGGTCAAGCGGAAATGACCAATAAAAAATATCGTGCCGTTGGCTTAGGTACGTTTGGTTGGCATCATCTACTAGCAGTGGAAAAATTGTTCTGGGAATCCGAAGAAGCTGTTACCTATGCTGATCAGCTGTACGAAGATATTGCCTACTATACGATTCGCGCTAGCATGAATATAGCTAAAGAAAAGGGAGCTTTTAGCCAATATCATGGCTCTGAATGGCATACAGGAAAGTATTTTGAAAGAAGAAACTACACGGAACCGCGTTGGCAGCAATTACAACAAGATGTTCAAACTCATGGTATTCGTAATGGTTGGTTAATGGCCGTTGCTCCAAATTCCTCAACAGCCAAAATCGGTGGTTCGACGGATGGAATTGATCCAATCTATGCGGTTGAATATGCGGAAGAAAAGAAAAACTTTAAATTTAAAGTAACCGCGCCAGATTTAAATCATATAACTTATGACTATTACCGGAGAGCACGGCATGAGCTTGACCAAGTATGGAGTATTAAGCAAAATGCAGCACGCCAAAAGCATATTGATCAGTCGATTAGCTTTAATTTCTATGTTCGACATGACATTAAAGCAAAAGACCTGTTACGCCTGCATATGGAAGCTTGGCGAAACCGACTTAAGACAACTTATTATGTGAGAAGTACCTCTCAAGCAGAAATTGCAGAGTGTGAAGCGTGTCATAGTTAAAAACAGGAGGTAATTCAATGTCACAGCCAAACGAGCAGTTATCTAAAATTAAACTGCTAAATCCGACATATCCAAACAAATCAACAGGTATCATTAATGGCGAAAATTCTGGGTTACTCAACTGGAATGATATAGCTTATCCACAAATGTATGATTACTACCAAACGCTTTTATCAAATTTTTGGAAAGCTCAAGAAATCAATATGCAGGATGACATTAAGCAATGGGAGTTCCTAACGGAAACTGAACGTGATGTATTCTTGCGTATCAACACGCAATTGGCATCCTTAGATAGCTTACAAACACCAACCATGTATCAAGTTATGGATTATGTAACCGATTCTAGCTTTAAAGCTATATTTGCTGTTATTGCACAACAAGAAGCGGTGCACAATGAATCGTATTCGTATATACTGAGTTCTCTAATTCCTTTAAAAGAACAAAACATACGTTTTGATCAAGCAAAAGATGACCCAATCGTACGAAAGAGAAATCAATTAATTTTAGACAGTTATGATAAATTTCATAATAAGCCAACACCACAACATTTATTCGAACTGGCAATTAATTCAATTAACTTAGAAGGCATATATTTTTATGCTGGGTTTGCCTTTTTCTATCATCTTGCAAGACAACAAAAAATGCTGAAAACGAGTACGATGATTAGTTATATACAACGTGATGAGATGCAGCATGCTTATTTTGTTTCGCAATTTGTAAGAATACTTTTAACTGAAAATCCTGAGCTTAATACAGACGCAAATATTCAATTTATCTATGAAACGATGGACCGTGCAGTAAAATTGGAAAAAGAGTGGGCCGATTATATTTTAAAGGATATTAATGGAATAGATCAGGAAGAATTCCACTTTTACGTAGAATATCTAGCAAATAAACGGTTGCGTCAGGTTGGTTTAGATAACCTTTATCCAGAAAGAACAAATCCGATGCAATGGATACACGTATTCAGTGATGACATGCTAAATGAAACAAAATCAGACTTCTTTGAACAAAAATCACGCACTTATACAAAAGTATCTTCATCGAATGGTTTTGACGAGTTGTAGGAAAACATGAAAACAGCGATCATTTATACATCGATCACCGGAAACACAGAAGAATTAGTACAGTGCATCTATCGTTTCTGTAAGCATGAATATGGTTCAATCGATTTATTTCCAATTGAAGCATTCGATACGAAACAATTACCTACGTATGATGTTGTAGCTGTTGGCACTTATTCGTGGGAGAACGGACAAATTCCAATAGAAATGGAAGAGTTATTTGAAGCATTTGAAGATAAAGATGTTAGTCACTTAATTACCGGAGTATTCGGAACAGGTGACAGCTTTTATCCTTATTTTTGTGGTGCTGTAGACAGTTTTAGAGATATGCTTTATGTGCATACGAAGCTGGCAGTCACATTAAGAGTAGAATTGTCTCCACAGCATGAGGATTTTGAAAAATGCAAATTATTTAGTCAACGTCTCATGAATTCGGCCTATCAAAACAAATGATATATACGTACCGCTCTTTGATAAGAGAGCGGTACGTATTTTGTTTTAACTAAATTAAAATGGACCTGGGCCACCAAAGCCTGGACCGAAGCCAGCTCCATGCCCTGGGCCGCCAAAGCCCGGACCGAAACCTGGACCAAATCCTGGGCCACCAAAGCCTGGACCGAAGCCTGGACCAAAACCAGGACCAAATCCTGGGCCACCAAAACCAGGACCGCCAAAACCAGGACCATATCCGGGGCCACCAAAACCTGGACCGTAGCCAGGACCATTAATGAGTTCTCCTCCGAAATAACCTAAACCAAATCCTAGTAAGCCTGCACCCACAGGGCCGATTCCAAATCTTTGATCGTGCATCTGTTGCTGATGTTGAACAGGTGGCATACCTGTGTGATGATAATTTGGATACATATAAGTTTCTCCTCTCCCCATTTAAGAAATTAATCTAAAGGTTTATGCCTATTTAGCTTATGCCCAAAGCCCGCTGTTGAAAGGGACACATACCCAGTTTTACTTATTTGATGATTATATTCTTAATTTTTAAAAGAAAATGTTATGATAAATAAAGAGTGAAATAGATTACAGATCAGAAAGGGATTAAAAAAACGATGGTGAAAGTAAAAATGAATGTACAAACAGCATATAACAACGAACTACTAAGAGAAGGAAAAATATATGAAGTTAATGAAGATACCGCTAAACGCTGGCACGCAAGCGGAATCGCAACGATTGTTGAGTAGTAGGGTATAGTACGGACGAGAAAAGAGGCTTTACGTGCAATTGAATAAACATATTAAAAAATCACTTAAAATTATAATCTTGCTCGCGTTTATAGGCTATGTAATGGTACTAGCTTATTTGTTGTTTTTTTCACAGTATCGGAACAGTGTTCAAGGAATTGTTGCTTATAACATTATTCCATTTCAATCGATTTCTAGATACCTGGATAATTTCAATGGATTTTCCTTTCGACTTATGACTGATAACTTTTTCGGTAATATGTTAGCTTTTTATCCAATGGGATTGTTGCTTCCGGTTCTCATAAAAAGGCTGAGAAACGTATTTAGTATGACTGGGATTGCCTTTACGTTTTCTTTTTTAGTAGAATGCTTACAATTCCTTTTCCGTCTTGGTGCATTTGATGTCGATGACATGATTTTAAATACTACAGGAGCAGTGGTTGGATATTTAACATTTACCGTAGGATATAAAATATATACGGGCAAGAAATAGATTTGGTCAAAAATACCATTGCTTATTAGCTCGCTTTTGTATATTATATAAATACAAGCTACGTTGTTCGTATTGATAGTAAGTTTTAACCTTTATACTGAAAAAGGGAGTTTTACATTGAAGTACGGATGTCATGCCTCCATGGTGTGGAAGACAAACATGCTTCTGCAAACACCCACTTAGAGGAGTGGTGGTTTAAAACTTTCTTCACTCTAGTACGGCAATTGTGGCTCTCAATTTCGATCATTTTAACCAGTTCTTTTGTGAGCTGGTTTTTTTAATTTTGTTGAATTACTTTAACTAATAAATGACGGAATTTTTCACGGTCTTCATTTGTAAATGCTTTTGGACCTTTGGTTTTTTTTCCACTTCGTCTTGCTTTAGCATGTGCGTAACGTGTTTCTAATAACTGATCAATATTTTGATCTGTATACATAAAACCTTTATGATGAAGGACGGTACAACCTTTTGCAATTGCCAGTGAAGCGAGTCCATAGTCTTGTGTAATGACAAGATCGTTTTGTTGTGCCAAACGCATGATTCGATAATCTGCAGCATCCGCACCAGGATCAACATAAATTGATGTAACACCTAGTGGATCTTCCGCGGTGGAGAAATGGGAATAACTTTTTACTAGCGTAACTGGGATCTCTATTTTGCTTGATTCTTCTATAATAATATCTTTGACCGGACAAGCATCTGCATCAACATAAATTTTCATAATATCACCTTATATCTTTCGTCTTTCTTTTAACCTTACTACATATTGTTACGAAATTAAATAACTTCTACTGGTATTTACCGTATTAGCTAGGTAAAATATAAAAAGAAAGGTAGTCTAAACAATTTCATAATTATAATTCTATGTCATTGCAATACCACGGTGTAAAGTGGCTGAAATTGACTTAGTCAACAACAGACAGGGGAAAACACAATGGAACGGTATTTAGAAAAAAATATTCAGCAAATCCTTACATTGATTGAGCGATTGGTGAATATCGATAGTGGATCTTATGTTAAACAAGGAGTAGACGAAGTAGGGAATATATTGTCAAAGTACTATCAAGAACT
Source organism: Radiobacillus sp. PE A8.2 (assembly GCF_045635475.1). Taxonomy (NCBI): domain Bacteria; kingdom Bacillati; phylum Bacillota; class Bacilli; order Caryophanales; family Bacillaceae; genus Radiobacillus; species Radiobacillus sp. PE A8.2. The sequence goes on from NZ_JBJGXI010000012.1 coordinate 62,519, forward strand.
GGGCTTTGAAGTTAACGTGATACAGCAACAAGAATATGGTAATCACTTAGTGATACAGCATAAAAATGCTAATAATCCAAAAATTATCATTCTTGCTCATATGGATACAGTCTTCCCAGAAGGAACAGTAGAAGAGCGATCCTTTCATTATAAAGACGATCATGCCTATGGTCCAGGTGTAATCGACATGAAAGCTAGCTTGGTTACACTTTATTATGCAATAAAAGCATTGATGGTAGCTGGCCATGAAGGCTATAAAGATATCCAAATTGTGCTAAATAGTGATGAAGAAATCGGATCAATAACTTCTCGACCACTAATTGAAAAGCTAGCAATCGGTAAACGTTATGCATTAGTCATGGAGCCAGCCCGGAGAAATGGAAAGTTGGTATCATCCCGACGAGGGAAGGGAAACTTTACACTTCATGTGGAAGGGCGGGCAGCACACTCTGGTATTGAACCCGAAAAAGGAAGAAGTGCGATTGAAGCACTAGCACACAAAATCATTCAATTACACCAGCTCAATGATATAAAAAAAGGAATAAGTGTGAACGTGGGTCTCATAGAAGGTGGATCATCAGTGAACACAATTTCAGATCATGCCGTAGCGCAAATCGATGTTCGAATTAGAGAAATCGATCAAGTAGAACTGATGGAAGAGGTTCTTGAGAAAATTTGTACAACAACAGATGTGTCGGGAACAAAAGTTACAATTGAAGGTGAAATTAACCGACCACCAATGGAAAAAACAAATAAGACAGAACAATTACTACACATTATTGAAGAAGTTGGCGACTCAATCGGCATTGATATAGATGATACAGCAACCGGTGGTGGATCTGATGCCGCTTTTACTGCTGCATTAGGAATTGCAACAATAGATGGGCTTGGCCCTGTTGGTGGATATCCGCATAGTGATAAAGAATATTTGGAGATTTCATCCTTAGTACCTCGTACCTTGTTGTTAGCATCGATTATTCAGAGACTTGCAGAACGTTAATTAGCTATGATGTATAAACTTAACAAATAAAAACATCCTATCCATTAAAGATTCAACTATAAATGGAAGGGATGTTTTTTAAATGGACCAGTCATTAGCCTACTTACATGAAGTATTGTCTAATTATGTCTCAGAAAATAGCTCGATAAAAGATTTAGATCAATGGATTGGCTCATATTCTTCAGAAGAAGATTTTGTAAATAATCTTAATCAAGAACAGATGCATATGCTTGAACAAATATTGACGAAAGAAATGCACCATGCCAATGAATCTGGCGACCATGAACGTGGCTATCAGCTTCATGAAGTATATGAACTATTGTATTAAGAACAAAAGCGCAGCATCTCGGCGCAGGAGGACACCTAAGCTTGAACACATAAAGGAAAAGCCTGAGCAATAAATGCTCAGGCTTCCATTAGCTTACATAATAATTCTTCACACAATAACGCAGTGTATGTTCTAGTACTTGTTTCTCTTCCTTACTTAACGGAATCAATGGTAAGCGGACAGAACCTACGTTTACACTAGTTAATGCTAGTGCTTCTTTAACCGCTACCGGATTAGGTGCCATAAATAATGCCTTAACGACAGGTAAAATCGTTTGATGAATGGCAGCTGCTTCCTGAACTTCCCCTCTTAAATAACTACGTACCATTTCTTGCATATCGTTTCCGATAATATGTGATGCAACAGACACGACTCCATGGCCACCGATTGCTAAAACGGGTAGGGTCAATCCATCGTCTCCACTGTATAAAGTAAATGAATCGTCTGTTTCTCGAATAATTTCAGTCATTGCATCAAGATTAGCACTTGCTTCTTTGATTGAAACAATATTAGACACATCTGCAAGACGAATAACAGTTTCAGGTGTCATACCAACAGCACTTCGGCCAGGAATGTTATAAAGCATAACTGGTAGACTTGTTGACTCCGCAATTGCTTTAAAGTGCTGATACATACCTTCTTGTGACGGTTTATTGTAATAAGGGGTCACAAGCATTGCACCATCAACCCCAATAAGTTCTGCTTGTTTTGTCATTTCTATTGATGCTCGTGTGTCGTTTGTTCCAGTACCAGCGATTACCGGCACGCGGTGTTTCACTGTTTTTACGACAAATTTGATAAAATTAAGCTTTTCTTCCTTCGATAGCGTAGGGGACTCACCTGTAGTACCGTTAACTACTAGTCCATCCGTACCATTTGCTAGTAAATGATTAATCAGTATTTCAGTTTTGCCATAATCAATGTTGCCATCAAGGTCAAAAGGAGTGACCATAGCAGTTAATACTCGACCAAAGTTCATTTCAACCACCTCTATTCATAGTTTTTACACACATTCAGACTAAAAACCATAACGACATCTTATGAATAGAGGCTATCTCATCACAACGAAGTTTTCTTTAAGAAGCAAAAAACAACAGCGAAGCTATCGCTGTTGCATCATTAGAATCTCTATTATGATGCGTGAGATAGCCCTCCATATAGCGATATCACTATATGACAGCACTGTGTTTATTTAACACAGAACCAGTGTAGTAGAATCATGAGTTTCTACCCACTTCGGCAAATCCCCCTTTCAGTATCAATCAATGGAGCTCATTCTCCTCATTGATACCTATTCATGGTCTTTGCACCTCTATCCTCACTTCAAAATTATATTGAAGTAAAGCAAATGTAATTGTACCTACACTATAACAGACATAATCTACCCATGCAATGCAAGTTGAGGAAAAAGTTCAAAAAGATAAGTAAGTAATTCTGCCCAATCTATTGAAAATCAAAATAATCACCCAAAAAAATAGAATGATTTGTAAAACTAATCATTTTTTCCTAGTTTCAGCATAAATATTAGTGATGATTCTAATGAAGGGGGGCAACCAAAATTCCTACCATTATTCCCAGTGACTTTGAGCTATTTTTGTATCATGAAGGAAATCTATTTAAAAGCTATCAAATGTTCGGTGCACATCTAATTAATGATGAGCAACAATCTGGTGTTCGCTTTACTGTATGGGCCCCAAACGCAGATCGTGTTTGTGTTGTAGGTAATTTTAATAACTGGACAGGCACATCTCACGAAATGAAAAAAGTTTCTTTTCAAGGAATATGGAATTTATTCATTCCAGGAATTACGGAAAGAGAAGTATACAAATATCAAATATTTGATGCAAATAATACATCCTATCTTCGAGCCGACCCTTTTGCATTTTATTCTGAAATAAGACCGCAAACTGCTTCTATTGTTTATGATTTGGATGATTTTTCATGGGATGATGCTAGTTGGATAAAGGAAAAGGAATCAAATTCTGTATACGATCAGCCCTTAAATGTTTACGAGCTTCACCTCGGCTCCTGGAAAAAGAACAATGGTCAGTCGCTAACTTATCGAGAGCTGGCAGCAGATTTGATAGATTATGTTGTCGATCTCGGCTATACACATATTGAAATTTTACCAATTATGGAGCATCCTTACGATCGTTCTTGGGGATACCAAATTACAGGATTTTTTTCCGCAAATAGTAGATTTGGTACACCTAAAGATTTTATGTATTTTGTTAATCAATGCCATCAAAAAAATATTGGAGTGATTCTCGATTGGGTTCCGAGCCATTTTACAAAAGATGCACATGGTCTCAGACAATTTGATGGTACATCAGTTTACGAATATGAAGATGCTAGACGAGCGGAATCGGAGTGGGGATCCCTTTATTTCGACCTAGGTAAAAATGAGGTTATCAGTTTTCTTATCTCCAATGCTTTATTTTGGCTCGATTTATTTCACATAGATGGATTCCGAGTCGACGCGGTGTCTAGTATGCTCTACCGGGATTTCGGTAAAAAAGACGGTGAATGGACACTTAATCAATATGGTGGCAGGGAAAATATAGAAGCAATTTCTTTCTTAAGAAAACTAAATGAGACAGTTTTCCAAAATTATCCCAATACCCTCATGATCGCGGAAGAGTCGACAGCATGGCCGCTCGTAACCGCTCCTACATTTCAAGATGGTCTCGGATTTAATTTAAAATGGAATATGGGTTGGATGAATGATGTTCTCCGGTATATGGAACTAGATCCACTTTACAGAAAATATCATCATCACTTGTTAACTTTTTCGTTCTTCTATGCATTTAGTGAAAATTATGTGTTGGCGCTATCCCATGATGAAGTCGTGCATGGAAAAAAATCATTGTTACGGAAAATGCCGGGGGACTATTGGCAAAAATTTGCTAATTTACGTGTACTACTAGGGTACATGATGACACACCCAGGTAAAAAGACACTGTTTATGGGAGCAGAGCTAGCTCAGTTTGATGAGTGGAAGGATGAGGAGCAACTTGATTGGAGTTTACTAGATTATGACATGCATAAAAATTTTCAATGCTATATACGCGATTTAAATCATATATATAAACGAGAAGCAAGTTTACATGAGTTAGACTTCAAACCTGATGGTTTCTCCTGGATAGAAGCGGACAATTCCGACCAAAGCATTCTTATATTTAGACGTTTTTCAGCGGATAGCGAAGTGATGGTCGTCTGTAACTTCACACCGATGACGTACACGAACTATCGGATTGGAATTCCAACGTCCAATGTCTATAAGGAGATTTTTAATAGTGATCATCATCACTATGGTGGATCTGGTGTACTAAATCACGATGCTGTAGCTTCTGAACAAATAGAATGGCACCAGCAACGTTATAGCATCAAAATCAATATACCTCCACTAGCCATAACAATATTTAAAGAAAGTGAAAGAGGTGAATTGCCATTCCAAGAAAACAAATCGTAGCGATGTTATTAGCAGGTGGCGAAGGAAAGCGGCTTGGTCAATTAACAAAATGGATTGCAAAGCCTGCCATTCCATTTGCAGGTAAATACCGAATTATCGATTTTACACTTAGTAATTGTGCTAATTCGGGTATTGACACTGTTGGTGTATTAACACAATATCAACCATTATTACTAAATTCATATTTAGGTGTTGGCGAAGCCTGGGATCTAAATCGGAAACAGGGTGGCTTAACAATACTACCTCCTTATGTGCAAAAAGAGGGTGGTAGATGGTACAAAGGAACAGCTAATGCATTATATGAAAACATATCATTTATCGAGGCTTATCAACCAGAGCATGTATTAGTTATTTCCGGCGATCATATTTATACGATGGATTACCAGAAGTTATTAACCTTTCACTTAAATAATAAAGCTGCAGCAACCATATCTGTCATTGAAGTACCCCCTGAAGAAGCAAGTCGTTTCGGGATCATTAAGACTGATGAAGATTCACGAATTGATAATTTTGAAGAGAAACCTCCACAGCCACAGAGCAATCTGGCATCGATGGGTGTGTATATCTTTAACTGGAAACTCTTAAAAAAATATTTATTAGACGATGAACATATCGAAAAATCAGACCATGATTTTGGTAAAGATATTATTCCGGCTATGTTACAAGATAATCTGCCCTTGTATGCTTATCCATTTGAAGGCTATTGGAAAGATGTTGGAACAATTGAAAGTCTGTGGCAAGCAAATCTTGATATGTTAGATAAAAATTGCAGGCTGAACTTAAATGACCGCAATTGGCGAATTCGTTCACGCACGCAAAATATACCACCACATCACATTGGATCTGATGCACAAATTTCGAACTCGTTAATAAATGAAGGATGTATCGTGAACGGCAAAATTAGTAACTCTGTACTTTTTTATGGTGTTGAGGTGAAAGAAGGGGCAAACATTACTGATTCAGTCCTTATGCCCGATGTGAAAGTTGGGAAAAATGTTTCAATTAACCGCACTATTATTGCTGAAGGAACGATCATTCCTGATGGTGCAACAGTTGGACAAATAGAAGGATCAATTGACCTTATACACCCAATCTAGACATCTAACATGGCCAGAAAGGGGATACCAATAATGAACGACGTACTAGCAATCATTGTTTTACCACATAACAACCAAGCTTTACGGCCTTTGACAAACAACCGTTGTCAGGCCTCCATTCCTTTCGGGAGCAGATATCGTATGATTGATTTTATATTATCAAGCATGGTTCATTCTTCTATTACCAATGTTAGCATACTTACATCTACGCATTATCGCTCACTCATGGATCATCTCGGAGATGGTCGTGACTGGGACCTTGATCGAAGACAGGATGGTTTATTCGTCATTCCTTTAGCTACAAAATATGAAGCTGACCAAGGGGACTTAGCTGTTCTCCACCAGCAACTAGAGTATTTAAAAAAATCCAAACAACAGCATGTACTTTTATCTTTCTCTTGTTTAATTGTAAACATTGATTTTCAGCCTATTCTTAACGATCATATCCATTCTGATGCTGATATCACAGTCCTTTACAAAACGAAACAGTTGGACGATAAAACATACATGGATATCCATATCGACGAAAAACAGATGACGATATCTGATGAAAACAATAGTAAACACGGGTTATTGGACTTATATATTATAAAAAAATCACTTCTCATACACCTAGTTGAGAACTATGCAAATCAATATAGTAAGTTTACAGATTTGTTGAAAAACACAGCGCTTTGTGGGGTTGTTCAAGGTTATCAATACGACGGTTATGTTACCAAAGTAACAACAATGAAAGATTATTATGATAGTAGTATGGATCTGTTAAATAACAGAAGTACTAGGAAAATGCTACATGCGCCACATGAAATTTACACAAAGCTTAAAGATGAACCACCAACCGTATATGGTGAAAATACAGTTGTGACAAACTCACTTATTGCTAATGGCTGCATCATTGAAGGGGAAGTAGAGAATAGCATTGTGTTTAGAGGTGTGCATGTGAAAAAAGGTGCGGTTGTAAAAAATAGTATCGTCATGCAACGTTGTGAAATTAATGAGAACGTATATATAGATGGCATTATTTTGGATAAGGAAGTCATCCTTGATCGTAATGTTTCATTAACTACAACGAATAATAGTCCATATGTAATAGAAAAGAATACACACGTTAAGGTTGATGATTAATGAACATAGTCTTTATTGCTTCTGAATCCGTTCCTTTCGTCAAAACAGGTGGATTGGCTGATGTGATTGGTTCGTTGCCCGAAGCACTTCAAGCAGAAGGACATCGTGTTCAAGTTTTCCTACCAAAATATAAATCTATCCCGAGTCACTTTCAAGAGCAGATGCATACCGTTGTAAAAGACGAAATCAAGTTAGGATGGCGTAACCAGTATTGTGGAGTTGAGGCACTTAGGCATGCAGGAATTAATTATTACTTTATAGATAATCTTTATTACTTCGGAAGAGAAGGTGTCTACGGATATTCTGACGATATTGATGAAGCAGAACGGTTCATATTTTTTTGTAAAGCTATCCTAGAAATGATGCCAAAATTAATTATGGAACCAGATGTTATCCATGTACACGATTGGCAAACTGCCTTAATTCCGCTGCTTATTCGTAATCACTACGGTAATCAACCTTATTACGAAAAAGTGAAAACAGTTTTCACAATCCATAATCTGAAATATCAAGGCATTTTTTCTAACGAACTAGTAGGAGATATCATTGAATTACCTCATGATTGGTTTCATGCTGGTGGAATTGAATATTATGGAAAGGTCAATCTATTGAAAGGTGGCATTGCCTACGCCGATGCTATAACAACTGTAAGCCCAACGTATGCAGAAGAAATTCAGACACCATTTTTTGGTGAAGGATTAGATGGTTTACTTCGGACGAGAAAAGATCAACTTTCTGGCATTATAAATGGGCTATCATTACTTGAATATGACACTACTACAGATCCGTATTTATATAAACGTTATTATGACCAAGAGGGGAAAGCAATAAATAAGAAAGCTGTACAAGAGCAATTATACCTTCCTGTAACAGATGCCCCTATGATTACGATCATAAGTAGACTAGTGGAACAAAAGGGCTTAGATTTAGTCATCCATGTGCTAGATGAGTTATTGCAGGAGGATATACAATTTGTCGTATTAGGTACTGGAGAGCATAAATACGAGCATACACTAAATGAATTTGCTAAGCGGTACCCAGAAAAATTTCATTTACACCGAACGTATAATGAGGAGTTGTCAAGAAACCTGTATGCTGGTTCAGACTTCTTATTGATGCCTTCCTTATTTGAACCGTGTGGGCTAAGCCAGCTCATTGCATTGCGTTATGGTACGATTCCGATTGTTCGTGAAACAGGTGGGTTGAACGATACCATTCTTTCATTTAACGAAGAATTGAATAGTGGTAATGGCTTCACATTTAAGAACTATAATGCCCATGATTTGTTATTTACGATCAGACGAGCGCTTCTCTTTTATCACGATAAGGTAAAGTGGGCACAGATCCACACGAATGCTCGGTCCAGTTCAGTTGGTTGGGCTAAATCAGCAACCATGTATGACGAACTATATCAAGAGCTTGTTGGCAAAATTAAGGAGTGAATGACGAGCATGTTCACAAACAAAGAAGCTTTTAAACAGGCATTTCTTGAGCGCCTAGTATCCATGCATGGTAAAGGTGTGCAGCAGTCGACTCTATCAGACCGCTATTATACACTTAGTTCCATGGTTAGAGAATATATTAGTACTACCTGGGTAGAAACCAATGACTATTATAAAGAAAATGGAGCAAAGCAAGTATATTATTTGTCGATGGAATTTCTGCTAGGCAAGCTTTTAAAGCAAAATTTAATGTATGTAGGAAAATATAGTTTATGTAGTGAAGCCTTATCTGAGCTCGGTATTGATATACATGAATTAGAAGAACAAGAGTCTGATCCCGCCCTTGGAAATGGTGGCCTTGGGCGGCTTGCAGCTGATTTTATGGATTCTTTAGCTTCTTTAAACTTTGCTGGTCATGGTTGTGGGATCAGATACAAATATGGGCTATTCGAGCAAAAGATTGTCGATGGCTATCAAGTAGAAGTCCCAGACTATTGGTTACAGGAAGGAAATGCATGGGAAGTTCGAAAATCAGACCGATCTTTTCAAATTCGTTTTGGCGGTAAAGTTAACATAACGGAACAAGCTGGTGAAATCATCGTGGAGCACGTTGATTATGAACCTGTCCTAGCCGTTGCCTATGATATGCCGATGGTCGGTTATCAAAATTCAACAATCAATACATTAAGGTTATGGAACGCTGAGTCGATGGTTAAAGACATGAATCTTACAGAGCTATCCAAACAAGGATATCATCATGCGATGGAGTATAAACGCCGAACAGAAGCAATTTCTGAATTCTTGTATCCTGATGATTCTACACCAGAAGGAAAAGCACTGCGATTAAAGCAACAATACTTTTTAGTTTCGGCAAGCTTGCAAAGTATTGTGGCGCGATTTAAGCGGCTGCATGATGACATGAAATCTTTGCCAGAATACATTGCTATTCATACGAATGATACACACCCTGTACTCGCGATTCCTGAACTGATGCGTATATTAATGGATGAAGAGCACCTTGGATGGGAGGAAGCGTGGGAGATTACCACGAACACGATTTCCTTTACGAATCATACGATTTTAGCAGAAGCTTTAGAAACATGGTCGATCGATTTGTTTCAATCTTTATTGCCAAGGATCTATTTAATAACCGAAGAAATAAATGAACGCTTTTGCAAACAGCTCTGGATCCGCTATCCTGACGATTGGGATAAAATTAGAAATCTGGCAATTGTAGCTGATCATCAAGTGAAAATGGTCAACTTAGCTGTTGTAGGTAGTCACCATGTGAATGGTGTTTCTAAGCTACATAGCAACATTTTGCAGAAAGAATTATTAAAAGACTTTGCTAATTACTTCCCACAAAAGTTTTCAAATAAGACGAATGGCATATCCCATAGACGGTGGCTTTTAATGGCCAATCCGCGCCTTACTGAATCAATCTCAGAAACAATCGGCACCTCGTGGATTTCAAATCCAAATGAACTTCGAAGCTTGAAGGCCTATAAAGATGATCATAGTTTGCAAGATCTACTAGCTGATGTTAAAAAGCATAACAAGCATAAATTAGCCTCTTGGATACAAAAAGAAACAGGAATTACTGTTGACCCATCATCATTATTCGATGTGCATGTTAAACGAATTCATGCTTATAAACGCCAACTATTAAATATATTTCATATTATTGATTTGTATCATAGATTAAAAGAGAACACAACGACACTCAGTGTTCCACGAACGTTTATCTTTGCTGGTAAAGCTGCGCCTAGCTATCATTTAGCAAAAAATATTATTAAGTTGATTAACGCTTTAGCAAAAGTAATTAATCATGATAAATCGATTAATGATCAACTAAAAGTTATTTTTATAAAAAATTACGGTGTATCTATTGCAGAAAAAATAATCCCAGCGGCAGACGTTAGTGAGCAAATATCGACAGCAAGTAAAGAAGCATCTGGAACAGGAAACATGAAGTTTATGATGAATGGTGCATTAACGATTGGAACCCATGATGGTGCTAACATAGAAATGGCTGAAAAAATTGGAGAAGATAACATCTTTCTATTTGGTCTCAAGCCTGATGAAGTACTGCGTTATTATGCGAACGGACAGTATAACGTGAGGGACGTATATGAAGAAGACAACCGCTTGAAATATATTATGGATCAACTAATGTATGGATTGTTTTCTAGAGAAAGAGCTGATTTCCAATCCATCTACTATAGCCTGTTAAACCATGACGAGTACTTTGTGTTAAAAGATTTTGCTTGTTATGTCGAAACGCAAAATAAGGTGGCACATACGTATACTAACCAACAAGAGTGGCAGCGGAAATCAATCATAAACATTGCTCAATCCGGTTATTTTTCAAGTGATCGAACGATTAATGAATATACGGAAGACATATGGAAAATTTAGCAACTTTAGCGTAATGAATGGAGGGGTTGTGCAATCAAGATTCATCACAATTCTCATGATAATTACTACCGATATCCGTTTGGAGCGGTAATTACAAAGACAGAGATCACCATTCGCATAGATGTGCGCATCGAAAATATCACAGCTGTCTATTTTTGTTGGCATCTAGATGGGGAAGATGAGCAACAAGAATTAATGGCAATTCATTCAGAAACTGATGAATGTTCCACTTATGATGTTACTTGGATGGCACCGGCACATCCTGGCCTTGTTTGGTATTATTTTGCCATTCATAATCAGGACGGTAGTATGTATTATGGCAATAATCAAGATGGGTATGGCGGAGTTGGAATCGAAATAACGGGAAAGCCACCAAAATACCAGATAACTGTCTATCAGGATGTGTACTTACCGCCAGCATGGTTCCAAGGTAAAGTGATTTATCAAATACTAGTTGACCGTTTCTACAATGGTCATACCGATAACCAGATATTACATGCTAAAAAAAATAGCGTCATACATTCACATTGGGAAAATGATCCTCTCTATATCCGAGGAGAAAATGGAGATATTTTGCGTTGGGATTTTTATGGAGGAAATTTATTAGGCGTCATTAAAAAATTAGCCTACTTGTCAGAGCTCGGCGTTGATATTATTTACCTTAATCCGGTCTTTCAAGCACCTAGCAATCATAAATATGATACTGGTGACTACCATAAGATTGATGAAATGTTTGGCAATGAGGAGATATTTCAAAAGCTTTGTGACGAAGCAAAAAAATACGGTATCTCTATTATCTTAGACGGCGTATTCAGTCACACAGGAAGCGACAGTAAATATTTTAATAAACAAGGAAGTTATGACTCTATCGGTGCTTATCAATCCAAAGATTCTCCTTACTTTTCCTGGTACCGATTTCATCAGCATCCAGAAGATTATGAATCATGGTGGGGTATTGATGTAATGCCAAATGTAAATGAACTAGATTCTTCTTATCAATCATTCATTATCGATGCTAAGGATAGTGTCATTAACTATTGGCAACGCTTTGGCATTATTGGTTGGCGTTTGGACGTTGCTGATGAATTGCCGGATCAATTTATAAAACGAATGAAACGACAGCTGCGTACAAATAATCCTGATTCGGTGTTAATAGGAGAAGTATGGGAAGATGCATCTAATAAGATTAGCTACAGTGAACGCCGGGAATATTTACTTGGTGATGAACTCGATTCCGTAACAAATTATTTGTTAAGAGACATGATCATACGCTTTATTCTGGGACACATTGATGCCGGTGAAGTACATCTGAAAATGAATAGCATGTTAGAGAACTATCCAACAGAACACTTTAATAGTCTTATGAATATTGTTGGCACACATGATACACCCCGAATTTTATCATTAGTAAATCAAGACGTGGATGATGACACAGCATTAAAGCGTGTCCAACTTATCTCTATTTGGCAGCTATTACTTCCAGGCAACCCTTGTATTTACTATGGTGATGAAGCGGGATTAACCGGGATAGAGGAGCCTTTAAATCGTCGAACTTACCCATGGGGAAATGAGAATAGTCAATTACTAAACTGGTATAGAAATATACTAAAAATTAAAAAGAAATATAATGTTTTTCAAACTGGGGACTTTGAATCGTTCCACATACTAGAAGATCTATATGGATTTAAAAGAAGTACACAGTCAGTACAGACATTAGTTTTAATCAATCGAAGTGATCAAGAAAAAAATATCAAGCTGGAAGACTGGCACACTGAAGATACAGTAATGTTAGTCGGAAATAAGGATGCTTTTCATGATGGAATAACAATTCCGGCTTTTGAAGCAGTAGTGTTAATTAAACAATAAATCGCCTCATCTCTCTTCTTAATTTAGGAGAGATGAGGCGATTTATTTTAATTATTGGATTAGAGATCATATAAATTTGTACAAGTTTCTAGCTCCATGCGCCAGAAACTAGGTGAATTCAAGAATCGCACTACGATAAGTCATCATCAAATCGCTCCAGTCGCTACGGTTCTCGGACGACGCTCTGCGATTTTCTTATGAGATACCTCTCAATGGTGTTAATGGAGCGGTTGGATACGGTCTGTTAGTTGTTAACAAGTACTCATAAATTTTTTGTTCAAGGGAAATTCCTTGTTCACGAATTCCTTGATTGCCAAACAAAACGTTAAACTCTAGTATATATGCTTTTCCATTCGAGAAGATTACATCAAACCCGGCATGGTTAATATTTAATTGCTTCGCTACATTTTGTACGAGCTCTACAGCTTCACTTGGAATGAAATCAAAACAAAGATCTCCGCCTTGTGCAACATTGTGTAAAAAGGCACCCTCTGAACCTACACGCCAATACGCAGTAACCACCTCATCACCGACGATACAAACACGCAAGTCTTTATCATCATTTGGTAGATATTCCTGCACATAAAGCGCATCTACTTTATCGGCATATGCTGAGAATTCCTGTTCATTTGTAATTAAGAAAACACCATTCCCCATAGAGTTTCTCGCTTCTTTACCCACGAATGGAAACGGAAATGTTTCTAAGATTGCTGCACGATTGTATTCTGTATTTGCTAAAATCTCTGTGTATGGCACATGCTCTGGACAAACCGTCCATAATGCACGTGTCATTTCGATTTTACTATGACCTAACTGGATCGTCTCAATACTAGGAAAGATAGACTTTTTCATTCCATATACGAGAAATGTAGTTTGCCAGTTTTCAGGGAACAAAATAACATCCGCATCACGAATTGCTTCTAACTCACGAAAGCTTTTATCTGGCTTAATATATTTAACACCCGGAATTCCAATCGTGCGGAACGGGTTAAATGATAGTATTTTCATTTTCATCGCCTCTTTAAGCAAGATGTCTTAAACTAGATAATTATAAGTTGGAACATGCTCGTTCGTCAATCTTTATTTTATAGGCTCTGCAAGTAAAAGTTTGTTACTTTTTAAGTTTCATAATTGAAATGATATCCGTCGTAGTTTGGAGAGTGCTTGCACCGCTCCGGAAATCCACTTCGCGCACCTTAGTGGTGCTAGTGAGCCTCCTCGCGCGTTCGCGCTGCGGGGTCTCACTTGCACCACTAGTCCCGCACGAGTCGAAGTGGATTTCCTACGCTGCTAACGGGATTGCTCTTTACGTCGGTGATTGGAGCTCCAGGCAGTCGACTCCTGCGGGACAGCGCGAGCTGAAGATCCACTAGAGAAGCGCACTATGCTTCTGAGTTAGCTGAAGCCGTGCCTGTTTAAAGAAAAGCACTTTAAACTAGCGAAAAGCGACTGCCTGGAGCGGAAATCACAAGCACTACGTTACGACTCATACTAGCTGTTTTGCGAAACAACAAAAACATTAGAAATCAGCCTTTTAATATAAAGCTTGTGATAGCAACACAAAGTTGCCCATCAATTTCCAAAGCATAACTTGCACAATCTAGTATAATAGAAGATAAGTAGAGTCGATTAGACAAAGGGAGAGGAGATATAAAATGAAAATTTTCCACACAGCGGACTGGCACTTAGGGAAATTGGTACAAGGTGTTTATATGACAGAAGACCAACGCTATATATTGGAGCAATTTATCGAAGCAATCAAAAGTGAGCAGCCGGATGTAGTCATTATTGCCGGAGATTTATATGATCGAGCTGTGCCACCAACAGAAGCAGTTAATTTACTAAATGAGGTTTTAGAGAAAATCGTGCTCGATTTAGAAATACCTGTAGTCGCGGTTGCTGGTAATCATGACAGCCCAGGACGTTTACATTTTGGCAGTAGTATATTGAAGAAAAACGGTTTACATATCGTCGGCCAATATACAAAAGACACGCTACCTGTGAAATTAACGGATGATGCAGGCGATGTTTACTTTCACCTCGTTCCATATGCAGACCCAAGTATGATCCGACACGCATTTGATGATGAGACGATTCAGAATCATCATGATGCGATGCGTAAAATAGTAGAAAATATCGAAAACAACTTTAGCATGGATAATCGCCATGTTTTTGTCGGACATGCCTTTGTTACACCGTTTGGAGAACAAGAAGAAAATACGAGTGACTCAGAACGACCACTTTCTATCGGTGGCGCTGAACATGTAGATGCGCGTCTTTTTACGAATTTTAACTATACTGCACTTGGCCATCTACACCAAGCACACTATGTTATGCAAGAAAACATTCAATACGCAGGATCTCCATTAAAATATTCTATTTCAGAAGAAAATCATAAAAAAGGATATTTGATTGTAGAGCTTGATACTGAAGGCCATACACATGTTGAGAAACGATTGTTATCACCTAAAAGAGATATGCTTACGGTTGAGACGACAATCAATGATTTATTGCAGCACGAGACGGATGAGGATTATGTGTTCGTCCGTTTGTTAGATGAAACTCCTGTACTTTCCCCAATGGAAAAAGTACGGTCAGTATACCCTAATGCCATGCATGTAGAAAGAAAGGTACAAATTAGTAGTAGTGGAAATGTACTAGAAAAGCATAACATCGAACGCCATAAGATGGATGATTTCTCCTTATTTAAAGCTTTTTACAAAGAGGTAAAAGGATCAGAAGTTACAGAAGATACGTCCAACCTGTTCAAACAAGTATTAGATGAACTTCTACTAGAAGATGATCGCGTCCAAACAACAAAACAAACAACATCCAAATAAGAGGGGAGGACAAACAAATGAAACCTTTAATACTAAAACTAACTGCATTTGGTCCATATAAACATACAGAAACAATAAATTTTGATGAATTAAAGTCAAATCGATTATTCGTAGTGTCAGGCAATACTGGTGCCGGTAAGACGACGATATTCGATGGTATTTGTTTTGCCTTATATGGCTCGGCAAGTGGGGAAGACCGCAACGATTCCAAGTTATTACGTAGTGATTTTGCTGATGATACTGTTCATACAGCTGCAGAGCTAGAATTTGAGCTTCATGACCGGCAATATCGCATCCTTCGTCAAATTGGTCATGTAAAGCAAGGAAATAAAGTCGCTACAGGAGAACGCTATGAATTTTTTGAAAAAATAAACGGAAAAGAAGTGCCTTGTGTCGACCGCCAGATTGTTTCTGAAATCAACAAAAAAGTAGAAATCATTATCGGCTTAACGCGTGACCAATTTAGTCAAATCGTTATGCTTCCACAAGGAGAGTTTAGAAAACTATTAACCTCTGAAACAGAAAACAAAGAAGATATCTTGCGAAGAATTTTTAAAACCGAGCCTTACAAGTATATTAGCGAAAAACTAAAAACAAAGAAACAACTAGCCGAGAAATCATTCCAGCAAGAGCTACAGCAAAGGGACAGTTATGTTAAGCGCGTCGTTGCTACATTGCCAGAACGAGAAGATTCTGCTTTGTTTCAGGTGATGGAGCAAGCACATTATAATATCAATCAAGTCGTAGCTGGACTTGACGAAGAAGTGCATTATTACGAACAACAAATTACAGCGAATGATACAAAATATAAGGATGCTTATCAAAAACATGATCAGAATCAGACGGAATATCACAAAGCGAAGGCTGTTAATGAACGATTCCAGAGCTTAGATGAAAAAAAAGCAAGCTATAACAAATTAAACGAGCAAGTACCACAATTCAAACAAAAGGAAAAACAATTAGAGCAAGCAGAACGAGCCAATCTCGTTGATGCTCATGAAAAACATGTCAAAGAATGGCGAGATACTGTTAAAGTAAAAGAAAAAGCATTGCAAGATGCATTAGAAACAGAAAAAGTAGCAAAAAATTCCGAGCAAAAGGCTGAAGAGCAATACCAACAACAAGAAAATCAAAAAAGCGTGCGCGAATCAATTAATAAAAAGCTTGATCGCTATAACGATTTTTTACCAACTGTTCGTGATTTGAATGATAAAAAACAAGCGTTGTCTAGTTTACTAACAAAAGTAAAACAATTAGACGATCAAAGAAAAAATTTAGAAGCACAACTTAGAGAAAAAAGAGAAGCAAAGAAGCATTTCAACACACAAATAAAAGAACTCGAAAGTGCGACAAATCAGATTACCGATAAACAAAAACTGCTTTTCGATACAAGAGAAAAATACAAGGTAATAAATGATTTCAACACAATTACGAATGATTTGAATACATTGATGAACGAGCAGCAACAAAAGCAAATTATATTAAAAAAGGTGCAAGACAGCCATTATAAAATTGAACAAGCATGGATTAATGGCCAAGCAAGTGTGCTTGCAGAGCATCTCCATGACGGGGAAGCATGTCCCGTATGTGGTAGTGCTAGTCATCCAAATAAAGCAACAGTTTCATCAGAGGTCCCATCGAAAGATAAACTTGAAGCTAGTAAGCAGGAATTAAATAAAATAGAAAATGAATTTCATACCATTGCTGCTAAAAAGGAAACCTTAACTTCTCAGATTAACAATAAGCAAGAAGAACTTGAGGCCTTTCAGCTTGATCCTAAGCAAGCGCATAACCTTGTGAAGGATTTATTAGAAGCAGGTAAGCAATTGAAAAAAGAAGTAGATGAATTAAATAATCAACGCACCCAACTAACACAATTAAAAACAGATTATGAAAAGCTAGAAAATTCAATTGATCAACTAGACGATCATTATCAAAAAACGAACCAAGCGTATAATGAAAATCATGCCATGTATGAAAAAACGAAAGCAGTTTATCAAGAAAAAATTGATGTTATACCTGAAGAATTACGATCTTTATCAGAATTAGAGCAGCAAATTGCGCAAACAAAACAGCTCAAATTAGATATGGAAAAAGCATGGGAATCTGCGCAAAAGCAGTTGCAGCATGCAAGAGACACATATACAAAAGCAACATCTAATAGTCAACATGCAAAAGATCAACTTCAAGAATCTGTCTCGAAAACTGAAAAAGCAGAACAGGCATTCAAACAGGCTCTAACAAAGTCATCCTTTGAATCAGAGGAAGTGTACCAAAAGGCAAAATTGACGGAAAACGTTCGTGAAAGTCTAAAAACTTCAATCGAACAATTCAATCAATCACTAACACTTGTTACAAATCAGATTACGGAGTTAAAAACAGAGTTAAAGGATCAAAAGAGAATTGATTTAACAGAGTATAAAAATGAAATAGAAGCTTTAAGAACTGCCTATGAATCCGCATTGAACGTATTAAATCAAACAAAAGAATATCGTAAAGAGGCACTAGAGCTAAAAATATCGATCATTGAAGCGAATCAACAAGTTGAAGAACAAGAGCAGTTGTTAAATAAGATCATCGATTTATATGATGCCGTTCGTGGACAAAACAGCTTAAAAATCTCATTCGAGCGTTATTTACAAATTGAGTACTTAGAGCAAATCATTTTGGCGGCTAACGAAAGATTAAAGCAACTGTCTAACGGGCAATTTCACTTAGTACGAAGCGATCGTATCGAAAGTCGAGGAAAGCAGAGTGGATTAGGACTTGATGTATATGATGCCTATACAGGGGTTACGCGCGATGTAAAAACATTATCTGGAGGAGAAAAATTTAACACCTCTCTTTGTTTAGCATTAGGTATGGCGGACGTTATCCAAAGTCACCAAGGCGGCGTATCCATCGAAACGATGTTTATTGATGAAGGATTTGGATCTTTAGATGAAGAATCTTTGAACAAGGCGATTGACACGTTAATTGATTTGCAACAATCTGGGCGCATGATTGGCGTAATTTCACACGTACAAGAACTAAAGGCAGCGATTCCAGCTATTCTTCAAGTAGAAAAAACAAAAGAAGGCTATAGTACAACAAAATTCGTTGTGCAATAAAACAAAAGCGCAGTGCACCGGTTAGCGACGTACGGACTGGGACTGAACCGTAGGACCAGAGTAGGCTTCGAAACTTTACCTCGCACGAAGAGAATTGTTCTATATTTTCGATGGAGTAAGGAAACATGCCCCTGCATAAGGGGTATGTCGACGTTGGACGACAAGTCCGCATTTAGTCGACCTTCCATAAAACCTGAACCGATGTTGACTTATCGTGTCATGAGGTGAGGGAAGTCTCGCTAGTCGCTGGCGCTCGGAGCTGGCCGTGGCTAATGCTTAATGTTATCCACATTTAGTATATTTTGTAATTTCCTATGCAAATAAAAAACCGACCATTATTAATACTAGTGGTCGGTTTGTTAGTAAACCATATTATAATTATGTCAACTTAATGCTAAACAACTGCAATACTTAAGATAGACAGTGGTCCATTTGGATTGATAATATCTTCAAGACTATACACCGAAATCGGAAACATCGGAAAACCCACATAGTAAGGGGTTATTTCATACAAACGAAAATAAATGACCAGGCATTTATCACTTAAATAAAAATCTTGATTAGGACGAATCGTTGTAAAATTTCCTAACAACGGAATATCTCTTTCTTTAATTTGCTTTTCTATTTGCTTAGAAAGAACTTGTATATAATTCGAATTTGGTTTGAACAAATCTTGCAGCTGATATTCTTGACCGGTTTTCACATTAAAATTGAGTGATTGTACAACCGTCATTCCATGTGCCATCGGAGCTGAATAGGCATAATTACTAAACAAAATACTTAAGAGACCACGCTCATTCGTTTTTATTTCAAAGTGACCTAACATTTCTTGTAGTTCACCTGTTTGTATGGATTGTTGATGAGCGATTAATTGGTGAACAACGCTATATATTTTTTGATTAATAGACTGTTGAATTTGTTGATTTGGAAGCATTACATACGGGTAATAGATGGACACTTTCTCAGAGTGTATGACTAGTGTTTGAAACGGAACTGGAAGAAGGAATTCGGACATGAAAACAGGCTCCTTTTTTTGTTAATAGATCTCTTTAACCTATTCCGATTAACCATAAATTGTTCCTGTCAGGTTGTATCCATTTGATATTTTGTGCCTATCCATTCAAAGTAAAGCTTGTTTATTTTTTCTTTATCCGTCTTAGCTGGTAATTCACTAACTTGTTTAGCATGATCCAATTCTAAAAATAGTTCCTCGACCATTTCAAATAACTGATCCCAAGTATAAGCGCCATTACGAATAGCAAGTAACAACTCCTTATCCTTTGTGTGGTGCACAGTCATTTTCCCTGTTTTCAGCACTTCAATACCCATAATTAATAAGCGAACGAGATGCATCGCATGCTTCGTGAGCTTTTCCTCCACTTTTTTATTGCGGTGATTGACTTTGTTATAATTTTTTGTTGAATTCGACAACTCCGATATTACACCATTTAATTGAGTCAGCGACATTTGGTTTATATGAAGAGATACATCGACATTTTGTTTTTCGTTGTGATCTAGATAAATATCTTTAATATGTATGTTGTCTCTCCCAAACTCAGGATACCGAGATGGCATTTCTTCGAGCATTCGTTCTAACGTGTATCGTAAATGTATGTCATGATCTTTCTTTGTTGCTTTATTTAGGCCATTTTTTATGCGCATCAATTGGTCTTTGGCATAGCCGCCAAAAGTATAATAACAGTTTTGTGATAAGAATGCTTGACGCTCTTGGCGTAATGCGTCTCCAATTTCAGTTTGTTTTACAATATATTGTGTTGGAACGAATAACATTTCTATAATCGTCGGGTTTTGTGCATCCATTAGATTCATTGCTTTCTTCAATGAATGGTATTCTACATCTGGTTGATGGAAAGTTTCCGTTTCCCACTCTTTTCCAAGCTGTAGCATGTAGACAGCAGGAAGGATGACGATTGCTTTCTGGTCTATATCTGAATGTTCACTAGCTAACCCATAAGCTTGTGAGCCAGTGATCACTTGTAAAATGGTATGTTCTTCTAATAAAGATAAAGTAGGTTTTTTCATCTCGTCACCTCTCGACAAAAATAATAACAAAACGAACTGCTATCAGCTCGTTTTGTTATATAACGTACTTTATATGAGTAATAAAAACAATGGACTAATCGCTAGTAAAGCAATAAAACCTAAGATGGCAACAATAATTGGCTTGATGCCAACCTTTTTAAAATCATTAAAATTAATACTCAAACCTAGTCCAGCCATTGCCATGGATAAACAATACACACTTATGATTAGTAGAATATTAATGATTGCATCCGGTATAAATCCTAGCGTATTGATGCAACTCATAACGAGAAAACCTACAATAAACCATGGAATAGGAAGCTTTCTTTTCGTTGCTTTCTCTGTTTCATCACGATTATTATTTTTATTGAAAAGGTATTCCATGACAATCGCTACAGGAATCAACAATGCAACTCTTCCTAATTTCGCCAGAATAGCTGTTTCACTGCTAACATTTCCACCAGGAACAGACGCGGCAATCACGTGTGCCAATTCGTGAAGCGTAGAACCGACAAGTAGACCATAAGCCTGGTTATCGATTGGTAAAAATGGATAAATAAAAATGTAACCAATTGCACCGATTGTTCCCAAGATTGCAATACACGCAACTGCTAGAGCGGTATACTCCTTTTTACCCTTTATTAAAGGAGCAACTGCCACAATCGCTGCCGCTCCACATACCGCAGTTCCAACGGCAATCAGTGTTGCGAGATGAGATTCGATACCGAACCATTTACCTAAGTATATGATTGTAATTAATGTAAAAATAATCACGATAGCGTCAATCAAGATCATCGAAAATCCCGCATCTGCTATTTGCGACAAGTTTAATCTTAAACCCATCAGTATGATTCCAACACGTAACAATTTTTTACTACTAAAATCAATACCAGCTATGGCTTGGCCACGGACACCGAACAAACGTTTCCAACTCATTCCTAACAATATCGATATGATCATAATCCCCATAATATTAAAAAAAGGAAGCGACGCAATCTGCCCTGAAATAAGCGCAAGTAGTAAGGTTAAAAGTATGCCCCTTAACAAATGTGAATGATTTAACTTAATTTTTTTCAATTTATTACACCTTCATTCTGTTATGTAATTACTTTATCACAGGAAAGCTTGTATCAATTATTCGTTGTTGTAATAGTATTTATTATGAATTCCTATATAAGAAAAGCGCAGAGCGCCGCTTAGAAACGTAGCGATTCGTGAAGTCGCGTAGTTTCTGGCTCTCGGAGCTAGACACATGCACAAATTTTCCTTACTCCTTTTGTTAAAATACGATCACCTCTATAAATGGAAAATAGCATTATTTTTGATATAGTAAAGAAAGGAAGAAGGGGATTTGCTTGAACGTAGAAAAATTAAAAACATTCATCACTGTTGCGGATAAAAAAAGTTTTTCAGAAGCAGCTAAAATATTATTTTTATCTCAGCCTACGATAACCGCACATATAAAGGCTTTGGAACAGCACTTAAACACATCTCTTTTGGAGAGAACGACTAAACAAGTGCAGTTAACCAAAGCCGGAACGATTTTATATGGATATGGTAAAGATATTATTCGCCTTAGTGAAATAGCAGAAAAAGAAATTCGGGGCATGGCTGGTCATGTGTATGGAGAGCTGTTGCTAGCGTGTAGTTTGACTATCGGTGAAAACATCTTACCACAGCTATTAGGTCGTTTTAAAGAAGCTTTTCCACTTATACAGACGACGGTAGATATCTCAAACACCACACATATATTATCTCGAATCAAGGACCACTCTCTAGATTTAGGGTTAATAGAAGCTAACATAACAGATCCCGATATAGTTCTGGAACCGTTCTTACGGGATGAGCTAATGTTAGTGGCCAAACCCGGATATTTCAGTCATGATAAAAACTACCTATCCTTGGATGAAGTGATCCAGCTACCATTGATTCTGAGGGAAAAAGGATCTGGTACACGTGCTGAAATGATGCAACACTTACGTAAAGCTGGAGTAAACATAGATAAATTACATATCGCCTTTGAGCTAGGCAGTACAGAAGCCGTTAAATCAGCTGTGGAAGCTGGTTTAGGGATATCGATTATTTCTAAAAATGCGATCAAAAAAGAATTAAAACTCGACTTGTTGCAAACCTATCCTATTGAAAACTTAGTATTGTCCAGGTATTTTTACATTGTTTATCACCGTGAAACGGTTTTAAAATCAACCATGGATGCTTTTATTGATTCGATTAAATCGAACACGAGCCTATCACTAGATAAGCAATAAGCATCTCACCGATAAACTATTCACTTTGGGTAATCATAAAGGGTGAAGGAACATTTATTGGAGGAATTAATGATGCCTGAATTACCGGAAATGGAGAATTATAAGCACCTATTAAACGAACGGCTACGAGGGAAAACGATCACAAACGTCCAAGTCAATCGCGAAAAATCTATAAATATTAGTACCGAATTGTTTCAAGAAAAAGTAAACACGCAGAAACTTGATCAGATAGAAAGACGAGCGAAACACTTGTTATTTCATCTCGATAACGGAAATGTGTTGTTGCTTCATCTTATGTTAGGTGGTTGGATGTATTATGGTACAGAACAGGACAAACCTGACAGAACGATTCAAATTCGCTTATCCTTTGGTGATCATCATCTATATTTCATAGGACTTAGATTAGGTTATTTACATCTATTTACTGAACAAGAAGTACTAGAAGAGTTAAATGATCTTGGTCCTGAACCATTAGAGCCTAGCTTCACAAAAGAAGTATTCATTCAACTAGCCTCTAAGAGACGTGGAAAACTAAAAACCACCCTATTTAATCAACAATTCCTCTCTGGCATTGGAAATTGTTATTCTGATGAAATATGTTGGCATGCGAAACTGTTGCCAACGAGACAAATGAATGAGATGAATGAACAGGAGCAAATACAGCTGTATCACTCAATGCGCAGTGTGTTGCAAGAAGCAATCGAACTTGGGGGTTACATGAGCAATCCATTATTCAAAAATGATGTAAAAACAGGTGGATATACAGCTCATTGTAAAGTGTATGACCAGGAAGGTAATCCGTGTAGCAGATGCGGTAATCATATTGTCAAAGATAAAATATCATCACGGAAAACATTTTTTTGTGCAGAATGCCAGAAGTAAACAGAACGGTAGGGATATTATGCGATTTGGTTGTCATGTCAGTATACGAGAAGGCTATCTTGGAGCTGCAAAACACGCAGCTCAATTAAATGCTAAATCATTCCAGTATTTTCCTAAAAACCCTAGAAGCTTGTCTTTAAAATCATTCGATACGGATGACGCATACGCCTGTAAGGTCTATTGCCAAGAAAACGATATACTATCCATTTCCCATTCTCCTTATCCTACAAAATTAACTGTACAAAAAGACAAGCAACAACAAGTGATTGATTCCTTGTTGAATGACCTAGCTATTTCTGATGCATGTGGCTCCATCGGCGTAGTCGTCCATTTCGGATCATCAATAGAAGGAAACGATCCACTAGCCGCTTATCAAGTCATGATAAACACTTTAAACCAAGTACTTGAACATTGGGACGGAGCGTGTAAGTTATTACTTGAAAATAATGCTGGGAAACCAGGAGCAATGGGAACAACATTAGAAGAATTAGTCCAAATTAGAGAATTATGTGATTCTCCTGAGAAAATCGGTTTTTGTTTAGACACGTGTCATGCGTATGCTAGTGGGCTATGGGATGGCGATAATTGGGCAGAAATAGAAACAAAAGCAATAGAGCTTGGATTTTTTGATGATTTAGCAGCTATTCATTTGAATAATTCACGTTATCCTACTGGTTCTGGTAAGGACAGACATGCCAACATTTTCGAACACGGTTATATTAACGAAGCACAATGGCATGAAATTATGACTTCACCATTTGTTCAAGAAGTTCCTCTTATATTGGAAACTCCTGATGAATTTGGCATTTCACATAAGGACGAAATAGAGATGTTAAATCAACACTGGAGATCATCACTAAATCCCTAGAATAATCAGTAAAAAACCAAGCACGGAAAAGCTGTACTTGGTTAGGGTCTTTGATGGTTCTCTGCGTGTTTGATAAAAGTTATTTCATTTTCAACTAGTCCACATGCAGCACACTGAATCTTTTGAGAAGGCCCCTTGTATGCAATGTGAAATGGATCTAAATTGTCACTAGTATATTCATTCACTACATCTCCTGATTGTGGATCTAATTTCACAGCTCTCGCAACCTGCTCAATTATATTAAAGCGGGATCGATTGGTTTTACAGTTAGGGCAAAGATACGGTTGAGTAGTCAATAGTTTCACCTCCACAGTTAATTTTCCCTGTACGTTTTCTTTTATGCGTGCATGGTTCTGTAGTAATAGTTAATAATAACTGTAGAAATGTTTAGTTTTTTGAAGAAAAGGTTAAAAGCAATATATACTTTTTATTTATGAGGAAAGGGGAGAACAAGATGGCACTTTCACATGAACAACGAATCGAATTACATGAATTTAATAATCTTACAAAATCTTTAAGTTTTAATATGTATGATGTTTGTTATACCAATACAAAAGCGGAACGTGAAGCATATATTGAATACATTGATGAACAATATAATGCCGAACGATTAACCAAAATTTTAAAGAACGTTTCAGATATTATAGGTGCACATGTGCTTAATGTTGCCAAGCAAGATTTTGAGCCTCAAGGTGCTAGTGTTACTGTGTTAGTGTCGGAAGGCCCTGTAGTAGAAGTACCAACGGAGTCATTCGATGAATCACCAGGACCGTTACCAGACTCTGTAGTAATGCAGCTTGATAAAAGCCACATAACTGTTCACACGTATCCCGAATATCACCCGAATGAAGGAATAAGTACATTCAGAGCTGACATCGATGTGTCAACATGTGGTGAAATCTCTCCATTAAAAGCACTGAACTATTTAATCCATTCCTTTGAGACGGATGTAATGACGATGGACTATCGTGTCAGAGGGTTTACAAGAGATATTAATGGCAATAAATTATTTATTGATCACGATATTAGCTCGATTCAAAATTACATACCTGAAGAGGTTAAAGCACTTTATGACATGATCGATGTCAACATTTATCAAGAAAATATATTTCACACAAAATGTAAACTAAAGAAATTTGAGCTTGATCAATATTTATTCGGATCTAGTAAAGAAAAAATAAGTGAAGAAGAACAACAGCAAATTACAGAGCGGCTAACGAAAGAGATGGACGAGATCTATTATGGGAAAAATATGAATAATTAGAACTACCATAGGAAAATGATAACGCTGTAATATTTTTTACAATTAAGTGGGATACTAAACTTGATAAAGCTAAATAAAAAAACAGTCATCAATGTTTGATTGTTAATGACAGATGAAAGGTCTTTACGATGATAAAATACAAACCAAAAAAGCATGAAGCTTTATTGTGGAGTATTGCTTTACCAGGTTTTGGTCAAATACTAAACGGTCAGTTTTTAAAGGGAATAGTATTCATCTTTTTAGAATTTCTTGTTAACGTGCAGAGCAATTTTAACTTAGCAATTGTATACTCATTTACAGGAGAAATAATCAAAGCCATTGAAGTAACTGATTATCAATGGCTGATGTTTTACCCTTGTTTATATATGTTTGCCATGTGGGATGCTTATCGAGATGCTGAGGGAGAGATGAACAGTTTAAGTTATCTTCCTTTTGTATTTGGCGCTTATTTTTTAACAGTAGGATTAATTTTTTCTGCGAAGATAAAAATATTTGATCATTTGATTGGTCCTGTTTTCTTACCAATGTTGTTCTTAGTACTCGGTCTATGCATTGGACTATTGATTAAACTATTGGTTGCAAAAGTACAAGTTAAAGACGGATAAATTTTTGAGCTCAAATAATGATGAGAGCTCATTTTTTTATGATTTAATTCTTTTAAAAAGAACAATTCACCCCTCTTATGATTAAGATAAAATTAGAGCAAATAGATAATTATTAAAGAAACTAAATGAATTTTAAAGAATTTCTAATTTAACCTTTACTTTTTAGCTATATTTGGTATTATATAGATGCATTCATTAATATATGAAGAAATTTTGGAAGAAAGGGGATAGTAAAGATGTTATTTTCACTTTACGTGGTATCCTTAACTGTTTTGTTGACGTTTCTTGTATTGTCGTTCGTTGAAAAGCTTGAAAGATTCTTCACGCGCAAGAAAAAATTTCGTGCTAACAACAAGCAAGTGCAACCTGCAGTGTTAGCTTTTCATAAATAATCACTCCAATTGATTGAGCCTTTTGACATACTGATCAAGAGGCTTTTTATTATCGGTTCCGTTTGACAACATTTGTACGCATGTTATGATAAGCTTCAAAGCACAATTTAATAGTACTATTTTCCGCTAGGGGTGCCTTATGCAGCATATTGCAATTAAAGGTTGAGATTAAAGTGTTACTTTAAGACCCTTAGAACCTGATCTGGTCAAACCAGCGTAGGGAAGTGGAGTAGGGAATAGCTGTCTATTTGACTCTGTTTCATTACGTCTCCACTTTCTATCTCAGTAGGAAGTGTTTTTGTTTGTCAATAAATGATTACAAACACAAAAAAGGAGATGAATAAAATGAAATTTTCACAGCTTTTAAGAGAAGAAACGAAGGACATTTGGAAAGCAAGCTTTAACCATCCGTTTGTAAAAGGAATCGGTGACGGCACATTAGCGGTTGAGTGTTTTCGTCATTATGTAATGCAAGATTCTTATTATTTATCCCATTTTGCAAGAGTACAAGCATTAGGTGCAGCAAAGGCAAAAGATCTACATACAACGAACAGATTAGCTGCACATGCTCAAGGCACATATGAAGCCGAACTAGGATTACATAGAAAATTTTCGGAGTTGCTTGGCATCACGGAGGAGGAGCAAGAGAACTTTGTTGCCACTCCAACCGCTTACGCTTACACTTCACATTTGTATCGCGCTGCCTATAATGGTCATTTAGGTGATATCATTGCTGCGATTTTACCTTGCTATTGGATTTATTATGAAATTGGTGAGCGATTAAAAGAACATACACCCGAAGAACCGATATATAAAGAATGGATCGCCGCTTACGGCGGAGAATGGTTTAGGACATTAGTGGAAGAACAGATTGCAAGATTAGATGAAATTGCAGAAACGGTAACCGATGAAGATCGTGATCGTATGAAACAACACTTTATTATAAGTAGTCAGTACGAGTATGGTTTTTGGGAAATGGGCTATAGTTTGGAAAAGTGGCCGTTTTAATATTGAGTGGATAACAAAAAAGTCAGTACATACTGGCTTTTTGTTATTTTTTTGTAATTCCACATACCTACGATACGTTGCGTGCGGACAACAATCACTATTATTTTACTTTAATTCAATGGGTTGTTTTTAGCAGATAGGGTCTCTCCAGGACGGGCAAATTATCAAAACGGTAATTTGGGACAAAAAGTGCGCTTCTGGCCGCTTAATCTTGTTAATTCCAACCTCCACTCATTCACTCCTATCACAAAAATTCGGAACGATATGCTCCAACTCAGACATAGTATTCAGAACAGCAAGTATAAAAATTGTTTCTTTCCTAACAGTTAGGTAAACTATACTAGTGCAATTTAGGGAGGATACAACGATGGAAAATATCATACAAGTTGAAGCTTTACGAAAAGAGTTTAAATCCTATTCAAGCCGTTCTGGTTTGCAAGGGGCTTTTCGCGACCTGTTTACCCGCAATTATAAGGTAATTCCTGCAGTTAAAGATATTGATATTACGGTTAGCAAAGGGGAAATGGTCGGATATATAGGTGAAAATGGTGCAGGAAAATCGACTACTATTAAGATGTTAACTGGTATTCTTACACCAACTTCTGGTACGGTCCGTGTTTTGGGAATGGATCCACATAGAGAAAGAGAGAAGTTTGTCCGGTCGATTGGTGTAGTATTTGGTCAACGCTCACAGTTGTGGTGGGATATTGCTGTACAAGAATCATTCCGCTTGTTAAAAAAGGTGTACAATGTGCCTGATCATTTGTATGAAAGTCACATGAGTTATGTGATTGAATCACTTGATATCGCACCATTGCTCGATAAACCTGTTAGAAAGCTGTCACTCGGACAGCGGATGCGTTGTGAGCTTGCTGCTGCATTGTTACATAATCCTACTTTGCTATTTTTAGATGAACCTACTATTGGGCTCGATGTACTCGTTAAATTAAAAATACGTAATTTCCTAAAAGAGATAAATCAAAAGTACCAAACAACGGTATTGTTAACAACTCATGATTTAACGGATATTGAGGCACTTTGTGAACGTGTAATTATGTTGGACGAAGGTCAGATTATTTATGATGGGAAACTAACAAATCTAAAATCAAGCTGGGGTGAAGGGAAGCAAATTGAATTTCAATTTACAAATAATCAAATCTCGAAATCATTGCTCGTACCCTTATTGGACGGTTTAGAGGCTGAATGGACAGCAGGGGACCGTGGCAATGTATGGGTTGCGAATGTTATTAATGACGAATCAGTTATTTCTGATGTAATTGGACGAGTTGTCGCTGCACATAAAATTATTGATCTTAAAGTGCATGAAATATCAATCGAAGAAATTATCCGGAACATTTATGAAGAGGGCATTATCCATGGGTAAATATGTTGAGATGATTCGTATTCGCTTTTTAATGATGCTTGCTTATCGAACCAATTATTATACAGGCATATTAATTTATAGCATTAACATTGGGGCGTATTATTTTTTATGGTCGGCAATCTATGGCGATAAAGGCACCATCGAAGGTATGTCTGTTTTACAGATGACTACCTATATCGCAGTTGCATGGATGGCTAGAGCTTTTTACTTTAATAATATTGATCGTGAGATTGCAGTTGAAATTAAAGAGGGAAAAGTTGCGGTAGAGTTTACTCGTCCTTATAACTATTTATTCATGAAAACAATGCAAGGACTTGGAGAAGGTATATTTCGCTTAGGCTTCTTCTCTGTGCCAGGTATGATCATTGTTTCACTTATCTTTCCAATTTCTCTATCTGCTTCTCCGGATACTTGGTTGTTTTTTGCCATTGCAATTGTGTTTAGTTTTATTATTAATACGCAAATCAATTTATTAACCGGTGTGTTAACTTTTTTCTTTTTTAATAATGATGGTTTAATTCAAGCAAAGCGTGTTGTTATTGACTTATTCTCTGGGTTATTGCTGCCGATTAGCTTTTATCCGTTATGGGCACAACAGATCATGGGTTTTTTGCCGTTTCAAGCAATTAGCTATGTGCCAAGTATGATCTTTACAGATAGCTTTACCCAACAGGAAGTTTATCAAGCAATTTTATCTCAATTCATTTGGTCAATTTTGTTAATTATTCCAATTTATTTGCTCTGGACGTTGGCGAAAAGACGATTGATCGTACAGGGGGGATAAGGTATGAAATATAGTATTATCTTTTTTCAATATGTTGCTCAATATATAAAAACACGCTTTACATATCGCGTTGATTTCGTAATGGGGTTATTTTCAGACCTGCTATTTCAAGCTGTTAACTTGGTTTTTATACTTGTTGTTTTTGGTCATACCCAATTTTTAAGCGGCTGGTCAAGAGATGAAATCATCTTTATATACGGATTTTTCCTCGTACCTTATGCGTTGTTCGGAGCTTTTTTTAATATATGGGATTTTAACGAACGTTATATTGTCAAAGGCGAGATGGACCGAATCTTAACACGACCCGTGCATAGCTTATTTCAAATCATTCTTGAACGGATGGAGTTAGAATCCTTATTCGGAATGTTTACAGGAATCGGTGTTATGATTTATGCAGGGAACCGGCTCGGTTTAAGTTTTGCATGGTATGATCCTGTCTTATTTATCATAATGGTAATTGGCGGTGCGTTAGTTTATGCTGGTATTTTTGTGATGCTTGCTAGTATTAGCTTTTGGTCAGATAGCCCAACGAGTATTATGCCAATGATTTACAACATAGGTAATTATGGAAGGTATCCTGTAGATATTTACAATAAAATAATTCGCTTTGTTTTAACTTGGATATTACCATTCGCGTTTGTAGGTGTGTATCCAGCTGCTTATTTTCTTGGTAGAGAGAATTGGTACATGTATGCATTTTTAACACCTGTAATGGGTATAGGTTTCTTTAGCATTTCAATTTTATTATGGAATATTGGCGTGACAAAATATAGAGGCGCAGGAAACTGACTCAACTACCCTCAGAACGTTCTGAGGGTAGTTGTTTATTTTAAAAATCTAAAATTTTACAATTAGGGTTAAATATTCAACAATCTTTTGGTAGAATTAAAGAGTTGTATGTGAAAGCGTTTTAATTCTAATAGATTATTGTGATACCATAAAGAGAGGTGAAAGGAATGCAATCACTCATACATATTGAAGACGTTGAGAAAAGCTTTGGAAACGGTAACAAGGAAGTAAAAGTGTTAAAAAAGATAAATATGACAATCCCAACAAATCAATTAACGGCCCTGCGGGGAAGGTCAGGTTCTGGAAAAACGACATTACTTAATTTAATCGGTGCACTCGATAAACCATCGGGCGGAGAGATTTATTTTAATGGAAATCCAATTAGTTCGTATTCTGAAAAACAAAGTGCAGAACTGCGGAGAGTGAAGATCGGAATTATCTTTCAGTCCTATGGATTAGTCCCTTTAATGACTGTGGAAGAGAATATTGAATTTGGCTTACGCATAGCAGGAGTTCCTCGCAACGATTGGAATGATAGAATTAGAGAATCGATTGCAATTGTTGGTCTTGAAAAACGAGCCAAGCACCGTCCTTTAGAACTTTCTGGTGGGGAGCAGCAACGAGTTGCAATCGCAAGAGCACTTGCTCCAAGACCCGCATTAATATTAGCAGATGAACCAACAGCTGAACTAGATTCGAATATGGCTTTTCAAATTATACGTGCATTTCAATCGCTTACGAACAATCAACAAACAACGATTATTATGACAACGCACGACCCTGGCATTATGGAAATACTAGATCATGTGTATACATTGGAGGATGGACAAATTGCAAATCAATAAAAAATCCGCATTTAAACTGGTCTTCATAATATTTGGAACTTCAATTACTCTACTATTGTCTGCATGTTCTTTTTTGCCAAAAGAAGAGGAAGTACTCGCCCCACCTTTGGTAGAGCCTGCTACAGTCGACTATAATATCGCTGAAGTGCAAAAAGGCGAAATAATTCACCAATTAACTGGAATAGCAAATTTTGTACCAGCAACAAGTGAAAATTTAACTTATAAGCAAGATGGTGGACGTCTCGATCAGGTTTTAATAGCAGCTGGTGATGTAGTGGAGGAAGGACAACTGCTAGTTGAGTTAGAAAGTGGTAATTTAGCTTTTGACTTGGAACAATTACAATTAGAATATGAAAAATCGAAACTGCGGATCGAACAGTTACAAGCACAGCAGGCAGACAGCTATTCTATTCAAATGGCAAATTTAGATAAAAAGGGATTGGAACTTCGTCTGACCCATATGAAAGAACAATTAGCTTCTTCTCAAATTAAGTCACCGATGGATGGCATCGTAACTTTTGTAACTGATGTTAAACCAGGTGAGTTCGTAGAGCCATTTCAGTCAATGGTCCAAATCGCAGATACGTCTAACTTACAGTTAATTTATTCTGCGCCGACGGCAAGTGATCTCGATGATATTACTTTCGGGATGGACGTTGCAATCACGATCAACAAGGAACAATTGAAAGGAAAAGTAGCTCAAACACCGGATACAGTTCCAGATGAAATGCATCAACAAAATCCAGATTTATATGAGTCAAGCTTAATCATAAGTATAGACACGCCTCCTGATAATTTAACGATAGGAGGTTCTGCTGAAATTGAAGTGGTTATAGCAAAAAAAGAAGACACACTAATTATTCCTAAAAACGGTCTAAGAACTTCATTTGGAAGAAATTATGTGCAAATTCTTCAGGATAACAGTAAAAGAGAAATCGACATCGAAACCGGTATCGTTACTTCAACTGAAGTCGAAATATTAAAAGGATTAAACGAGGGAGAGCAAGTTATTCTGAAGTAGGAGGAATGAGCGATGGCAATGTTAAAGATTATTATCAGAAAAATGTTCAACAATCGCTGGCTTACTGGTAGCTTGTTCCTCGGATTATTGATTACGGTAGCACTTGTTTCCAGCATACCAACTTATACCTCGAGTGTTTTACAAAAGTTGCTTGTTAGTGATTTAGAAAATTATCAACTCGAAAACAGTCAATATCCAAGCATGTTTTCTTTTTCCGTGAATTTTACTAAAGACGATGAAATTAATCAGTTAACGATGTTGGATGAGGTTGAAACGTATAATAAACAATTAATCTCAGCGACAACGATACCTGTAAAAACAGATGTTTCTATTTTAAGTTCTATACCTTTACAGGTTACACGTGAACAAAGCACAGCATCGACACAAACACAGCAAAGCGGAAAGCTTCTTGCTTTCACAGAAATCGAGCAGCATATTAACATTACTGATGGGAGATTGCCAAATGACGAATTAGTTGATGGTGCTTATGAAGCAATCGTTCCAGAAAGAGCATTATTGGAAAGAGACATTGTGCTAGGTACTACATTTTTAGTCGGGGAAGGTGAATCACAATTTCTGGTTAAACCAGTTGCTACTTTTAAGGCTAAAGACAACTATGATCCGTACTGGACATTATCACCTGAAGTGTACCGTAACGATTTTATCATTGCTGAACAACTGTACAGACAGGAATTCTTACCAAACAATCCGCAACTGTTAGAAACGAGCAGATTCATTACAAACTTTGATTATCAATCGATTACAAGTGAAAACATCCAGACGTTGCTTAGCTTGGAAAGGAAAGTAAATGCGACAGTCAGTTCGATGATGGAGACGATCATTTTAACTGATTTCCCTGCACAGACACTTCTTTCTACATATGGACAAAAGGAAGAACAACTGCGGACGATGCTGTGGTCATTAAATGTACCTGTGCTAGTTATGTTAAGTATTTATCTTTATATGGTATCGCGATTAATCGTTAATCGACAATTAAATGAGATCGCTATTTTGGCAAGTCGTGGTGCAAAAAGAACACAGATTATGTTAATTTATTTTATTGAAGTTTCTATATTAGGGAGTATTGCTTTTCTATTCGGTCCATTCATCGGAGCTTATTTATGTAACTTACTAGGAGCAACAAATGGATTTCTAGAATTTGTGCAACGAACAGCCCTACCAATCAATATAAGACCAGAATCCTATTTATATGGATGTATAGCCGTTATCGCGTCGATTGTAATGACGATGATACCAGTCTATTTTGCTTCCAAACAAAGTATTGTTGATCATAAGCAAAAGCAGGCTAGAAATATGGCGAACTACAAATGGTATTCAATACTGTTCAGTCTCGGCTTAATCGGGTTAGCTATCTACGGGTTATATTCTGTTCAAACACAAGAGTTATCAAATACATCGTCGCCACAAGCAGATAGTATCTATGTGGATCCAGTTTTGTTTTTTTTACCTGCTATTTTCATCATTGGCTTAGGACTATTCATTTTGCGATTATATCCAATTCTAATGATGGGAATTTACTTGCTTGGAAGGAAAATTTGGCCGATTTCCTTGTATACAACCTTTGTACAAGTAAGTCGTTCTGCGAAGCAATATCAATTTCTCATGTTATTTTTAGTGATGACAATTGGGATCGGTGTTTACAGCGCAAGTGCAGCAAGAACTATTAACACTAACCTTGAAGAACAAATCCGCTACAACAATGGGGCAGATATAACGGTAGATGTTAGATGGGCAAGCAGTGAAATTGCCACATCTCCATCTGTTGGTAATGAACCAAGCAACACAGAAGATGGAACAGAGGTAGAGCAAGGGAAAAGCATCGTTTATACAGAACCACCATTTGACCCGTTTCTTCAGTTAGATGGCGTCGAGCATGCTACAAGAGTATTTAACAAAGCACCAGTAAAAGTGGAAGCAAAGGGAAGTAGTATTTTTTCTGCTGAGCTTATGGCGATTGAACCGAATGCATTTGGAGAGACTGCTTGGTTTAAATCAACCTTGCTTCCACACCATTGGTTCAACTACTTGAACTTAATTGCTAGTGAACCTAGTGCAGTACTCATATCGAAGTCTGTTTCAACATCTTTAGGTGTTAAAGAAGGCGATTATTTGACGATGGAGTGGGAGGGATCTGATTATGCCGAATTTGTTGTATACGGTGTCATCGATTATTGGCCGTCGTTTAATCCTTTGCTAAAAAGTGAGGATGGGAGTGATCCCACTTTGATTGTAGCAAATCTTTCTTATGTTCAAAATTTAATGGGACTTGAACCATACCAAATTTGGCTACAGACAGATACTGGAACCCAAAGAAACGGCCTTTACGAAAACATGAAACAACTAAACCTACCTGTAACAAACATGGATGACGTACAGCCTAAACTAATAGAATTAAAAAATAGTGCCTTCTTACTCGGACTTAATGGGACCATGTCACTCGGGTTTATAATTTCACTCATGATTACGTTTATCGGGTTTTTACTGTACTGGATTCTTACGATTAAATCCCGCACTTTACAGTATGGCATTTACCGGGCAATGGGAATCCCAATGCCTAAACTAATTGCTATATTGATTTGGGAACAAGTGATGACCTCGGGGATTGCTTGTCTGTTAGGTATCGCTATTGGTGGGATAACAAGCAGACTATTCGTTCCACTTTTCCAATTGTCATTTAATCCACAGTCAATCGTACCACCATTCATGGTAATGTTTGATCCTAGGGATGAAATGAAGATTTATTTATTTGTAGCATTTATGTTAGTGATTGGCTTATCTATTTTAGTTATATTATTACGAAAAATTAAGATACATCAAGCGATAAAGTTGGGTGAAGATTAATGATTACATGCGAAAACTTAGTTAAAATATATACAATAGATGATGACCATGAGGTAATGGCTTTACAAGGACTCGATTTGCAAGTAGAGGACGGAGAAATGATGGGAATCATTGGCAACAGCGGAAGTGGTAAATCCACTTTGTTAAATATGCTTGGTGGATTAGATCGACCGTCAGCAGGAAAGTTAATTATTAATGATCAAAATTTACTTCGTCTTACCGACAAGGATCTCGTTCGCTACCGTCTAGAAACGGTCGGGTTTATTTGGCAAAATAACGCAAGAAACTTGATTCCGTATTTAACTGCTGTAGAAAATGTGGAACTACCTATGCTGTTAAAAGGGAAATTAAAACGAGATCGTGCAAAAGAGCTACTAGAGAGAGTTGGTCTCGGACACAGGATCAACAGTAAGCTTAACATGCTCTCCGGTGGTGAACAGCAACGAGTAGCCATTGCCATCTCGTTAGCAAATAATCCAAGTTTGTTATTAGCAGATGAGCCAACCGGTAGTGTTGATACAAAAACAGCTGACATTATTTTAGATGTTTTTAGAGAACTGAACCGCGAGCTAGGGGTAACAATTGTTATCGTAACACATGATACGCTACTTACTAGAAAAATGGATCGCGTTGTTGCAATCAGAGATGGCAAAACCTCCAGCGAGATTTTGCGACGTTCCCACTATTCAGAGCTACTAAGTACCGAACAAACAGATAACGACGAGGATCAAAATGATACACATGTTGAGTTAGCAGTACTTGATCGTGCTGGACGAATTCAAGTCCCAAGAGATTACTTAGATTCAATCGGCATTGAAGATACGAACAAATTACAAGTTATTTTAGAGGATGGACAAATCATTTTACGGAATCCAAATGGAGAAAAGGTTGGCTCCTTAAATAATTAGGCACCTTTATAAACTTCCCCTTAATCTTGCAATAGATTAGGGGGATTATTGAAAACGAACATAAAGGAAGTTTATATCCGATTTGTACCTATTCACAATTTTCCCTATCGAATTTCAGATTGTATATTTTGTTTGTGGCCATTCTTGAGCAAATATTAGTGTCTGAGTTTTCGTTACCACGTGCTATGGGGAAGGAATATGTTTTTTATCTGGGTCTGAACCTTAACAAAAATTTATCACGGTTCAGATTCTTTTCTCTTTCAAGCTGCTTTGTTATTATTATCATCTTCGTTCAATTCACTCATATGTTGTTTTTTAACCTCCCAATAATACATTTTTGGAAGTCCCCAAACTGTCCAATATTCTTGCAACATGGATGTACCGACAAACATAACGAGTGACCAATCTATGCCTCTTAACATGATCATTCTCCTTTCATTTTAAATAAGTCTATTCTGGTACAAACTTGTCTAAGAACATTAAATTGTTTTCTAAAACACTTGAACTAATACAAAGCTATTAATATAATATAAAAGTTGCCAACAATTTAATAGAGAGTTACCTTATCATTATGATGAGGTAGAGGTGCATAAAACATAAGTAATCTGTGGGAGGATGACAACAATGACCACGGATAAAAGGGTTTATTGCCGAAGTAACGGTTTAGGTCAACTAAGCCATTGCTGGTATTACTTTTAATAAGGGTAATACTGCCGTTATATAAAAACGGTGCGCTACTGATCTAATAGAGGATAACTACCATTACAAGAGTAATGATAGGTTATTTTTCCTATTGTCACTCTTTTTTTGTATACAACAAGAATTTCATAATTATGGAGGTACAGAGCAAATGGAAGCGACGATTTATTCATTAATTCCGCCATTACTAGCACTATTATTAGTTATTTTAACGAGGCGTGTATTATTATCACTAGGTATCGGTATTATCGTAGGCGCATGGTTACTTAAGGATTTATCTGTAACAGGAGCAATCAGTCAAGTATTCGAAAGCTTTCGAATCATTTTCGGATCTGTTAATGAAGAGACGAATGCATGGGAGCTTAATACATGGAATGTTTATATTATTATCTTTTTATTATTACTAGGAATCATTACTGCGCTTGTATCGATTACTGGAGGTAGCAGGGCGTTTGGGGAATGGGCTCTTAAACGAGTAAAAACACGGGCGGGCGCCCATATTGTTACAACACTTTTAGGTTTATTTATTTTCATTGATGATTACTTTAATAGTCTTGCCGTTGGTCAAGTATCTCGACCATTAACAGACCGCCACAAAATCTCTCGAGCAAAATTAGCGTATCTCATAGATTCGACTTCGGCACCGATTTGTGTTGTGTCACCCGTCTCCAGTTGGGGCGCCTATATTATCGGGTTACTTGTTCCTATCTTAGCAGCACAAGGTATCACGGAATATGGAGCACTATCTGCATTTATTCAAATGATCCCGATGAATTTGTACGTGATCATCGCCATCGGCCTTGTATTTGCAGTATCTGTTTATAATATCAATATAGGCCAAATGAAGAAGCACGAACAGCTTGCAATCGAGCATAATCAGCTCACAGATCCAAGAAAAGTGGTTCCTGGTGAGCTGAAAAATAGCTTGCCGGTTAGTAATAAAGGAACCGTTGGTGATCTTATTATTCCAATCATATCTTTAATCGTTGGAACGGTAGGTAGCATGATTGTTACAGGAATATTAGCTACAGATGGGGCAATCACTGCAATAACTATTTTTGAAAACACCGACGTAACTGGTTCTTTGGTTTATGGTGGTTTGATAGGAGTTATCGTGACGCTTGTCACGGTAATCAAACAGCGTATTGCTCCGAATATTTTAGGTAGAGGTATTTTCGAAGGAATTCGCTCCATGTTGTCTGCTATCATTATTTTAATTTTTGCTTGGATGATTGTTGACATTATCGGACGATTACAAACAGGAGAGTTCTTAGCTCAACTAGTAAAAGATATCAATATGGATGTGGCTTATTTACCGCTCATTATCTTTATTCTTGCCGGCATTATGGCATTTGCAACAGGAACATCATGGGGAACGTTCGGTATTATGCTTCCAATAGCGGGTGACATTGCTGGAGCAACCGATATCTCTTTATTACTTCCAGCATTAGCTGCCGTACTAGCAGGGTCCGTATTTGGTGACCATTGTTCACCAATAAGCGATACAACGATATTATCATCAACTGGTGCAGGAAGTAACCATATCGATCACGTAATCACGCAATTACCGTACGCCATCATCGCCGCTGTCATATCAGCTATCGGATATTTGGTGCTCGGATTAGCAGGTAGTGTACTATTATCAATCGGAATATCTTTGTTGTTATTAGTTGGTATTGTACTTGTTTTAAAAATTAATAGAGCATAATTTGGAACACACACTTGCTTTGAAGTAAGTGTGTTTTTTTGTACAAAAAGATAGCGAGTTAGCATTTTCGAAGCAGGACATCAATTCCTAATAACTAATATCTAAATATGCGCGCTCAATTTTACTTACATTATATTGAAAGAAACAAAATGTGTATTATGTTTCATTGTGAAATTATATGAAAACAAGTCGTATCAGGGTTTCCAATGCGATCAAACTGTTGTAAAATAACGGTATAATACATATTGAGTAAAAACGTTCATCAATAATATGTAAAATATAGTTATTTTTGTCTTATATCGTGTGAGCTTTTCAAATCGAAATCAGAAGCTTCTACAGTGAAATTAAGAAGGAGGACAGTACATAAAATCATTCTAATTTCGTCTGAGAGCGATTCTATGAATTTATATGTTTTTATAAGGGTGTGAAGTAAATATGGAAAAGTTGCCGTATGCAGCGCATGTGTTTTTATCAAAAGGACAATACAGTTATCTGTTAGAAAAATACGGGGAATATGAACTAAATCGGAAAATACAAGAACTGAATCGCTCAAAAATGAAAGATTCAAAACGAAGAGAAACGATAAGCTCAGATTATCATGCAATCATTAGTAAAGGGATGCAAACCGTTCAACCATTACGCGATCGCTTTCTGATTCATGCAATGAAAGAAGAATTAAAGAAGTCTTCTTACCGAAACTATTTTTTATTTGTTATGGGGATTAACACAGGATTGCGAATTAGTGACCTACTACCACTTAAGGTTAGTAATGTTCTCGATAAAACGCATATTGTTCTAAGAGAAACCAAAACAAGGAAGAGCAAAAGGTTTTTGATCAATTTAGAATTACGAAACATTATTGCAGCATACATAGAAGGCAAGGATGAAGAAGACTATTTATTTCCATCACATAAAACAGACTTGCCAATTCAGAGAGTTCAAGCATATAAAATTCTAAATCAAGCTGCAACTAATGTGGGAATATCGGAATTTGGAACGCACAGTTTAAGGAAAACATTTGGTTTTTGGCATTATACCATCAACAAAAACGTAGCATTGTTGCAAGATATTTTTAACCATACATCGCCTGATATTACACTTAGATATATTGGTATAAACCAAGATATCGTTGATCAAAGTTTAGAGAACTTTAGTTTGTGATAAACAAAAGCAAGGGTTTACAGCTTCTGAGCATATTAATTTTATTCTAAGCTGTTAGAAGCTAAGATATATTTGTATCAAATAGATACGTGTAAGTTTGATTTTTACAAGCTCTGACTAGAAGAAAAACTAGAGCTTGCAAATATATTATGTAAAAGGGAGTGCTATTCATGCGTGCAGTTGTCATCAATGAATATGGTAGTAAAGATGTTTTAGTGGAACAGGAGCTACCGAAACCAGAAATAAATGCAAACCAAGTACTTGTTGAAGTTCATGCAACTTCCATCAATCCGATTGATTGGAAACTTCGTGCAGGTTACTTGAAACAAATGCTTGATTGGTCATTCCCGATTATCCTTGGATGGGATGTTGCGGGTAAGATTGTTGAAGTTGGAAGTGACGTGAAAAATTTCGAGGTTGGAGATGAAGTTTTTGCGCGACCAGATACTACCGCTAAAGGTACTTACGCGGAATTCACGACAGTGGATCAGGAATTGCTAGCAAAAAAACCGAGCAACCTGACATTTGAAGAAGCTGCTTCTATTCCATTAGCTGGTTTAACCGCTTGGCAGTGTCTAGTAGATAATACTCAGGTCAAGCAGGGAGATAAAGTACTTATCCAAGCTGGAGCTGGTGGTGTAGGGAGTTTGGCTATTCAAATGGCAAAACACCTCGGAGCCTATGTCGCTACAACAGCAAGTGAAAAAAATGAGGCATATGTAAAAGAGTTAGGTGCAGATGTATTCATCAATTACCGCACACAACAATTTGAAGAAGAATTAAGTGATTATGATGTGGTCATTGATACAATGGGCGACGAGATTTTAAATAAAGGCTTCCAAGTATTAAAGCCTGGTGGCAGACTCGTCACTATAGCCGGACAACCTGATCCAGCATTAGCAGAAAAACATCAAGTAACGGCAAGTTCCTATTGGTTAACGCCAAATGGTAAACAGCTAGCTGAGATAGGAGACTTACTTGAAAAAGG
Source organism: Radiobacillus sp. PE A8.2 (assembly GCF_045635475.1). Classification (NCBI taxonomy): domain Bacteria; kingdom Bacillati; phylum Bacillota; class Bacilli; order Caryophanales; family Bacillaceae; genus Radiobacillus; species Radiobacillus sp. PE A8.2. Next base: position 103,695 of record NZ_JBJGXI010000012.1, read on the forward strand.
CATTGTTAAGCCTCAAGTCGGTAGTACGTTTGGTTTTTCAGCAGAACAGTTACAAAAAGCACACGAATTAAGTGAGACACATCATGCTAAAGGCAAAATTGTGATTAAAGTTAAATAGCGCAGTAACCACCCGTAATATAGCATATATTGTGGGTGGTTTTCTTTTATTAAGCTGGCCGGCCAATTTCCCGGAAGTTACCTAATAATGATTTGATTTGGAACCTTAATGGTTATTGTGCTGTCAGATCAAAAGAAATAACCACCCTAAAGCCTAGCAAGCATTAATTAGGGTGGTTATTTATATCCGAAAATGTGAGCTGCCCCCAATACTGAGAAAAATATTCAAGAAATAATAAAAGAATTGGGAACAATCCCAGAAAGGTTTATATAATACGGTCTTATACAAAGCAATTAACTATTGCTTTGTGGGGGTAATCATCTTACTCATTTCACTGTACGTAGAAGGAATTAACAATGAAATCGTAGAATATAGACTATAATATGACACATCAATAGTGTTATTTAGACTCCTATGGTTAAGCGGGGTAAGGTAAGGGGGGGATAATGGATTGATATTCTTTGTTATAGTGCTTGTTTTATTATCTGCAATAGTTATTGGTGGACGTATTTATACAGCTAAGGAACAGGAAAGACAAGGGTACTTGATGAAAATATTCGCAAATTCTGCCGATCATGTAGAGGGAATACCGTGGAAACAAACTGTGACAATAAAGTTATATAAGGATAAGATTACTTTTAATGATCTAGCTACTATACGCCTAGAGAACATAGAAAAGGTTAGTCATGTTCATACTTTTATTCGTAAAACTAGCCCTAATCCTAGACACATATACATGACTAAACCTTATTTTCATGACATAACTATAGATTATATTTCTGCTGATGGTGGAAAAAGCTATGTAAGATTAGAGAAAATGGGGAAGTTAACTGGACATTTTAATGAATTACGGAATACTATTCTTAAACTAAAAGGTATTGAGGAGAAGCCATTCCAGCCACCTACAGCACCATATGAACTTTAAGGGGATAGAATAATTTACCTATCCCTTTTATAATCCTGCTTTCTTCTTGTAATAGGCCACCGAACCAGCAGCTACATCTAATTGCCTTGTTATCTTTCTAATGCCTACGCCTTGTTTAACAAGCTGTACAATGGATTGTTTCTGTGTCCCGTCAACCTCTTTTTACCTTTACTTTTCTTAGGAGCTGCTTCTACACTCGTTGTTACTCCATTACCTCTATACTGAAACCAACTACCTAAATGATCACTATATGTTTCTGAAAATGATTTTTCTGGTGCTTATCCAAATGACGTTTCTGAACAAGATGGTGTGGGTATGTAAGAAAAACAATCTGTCGAGAAATCCTGAACAAACCGTCGCACGACAGACCGGTTCAGATCATCTAAATCGGTAGAACGATCGTGGCGCGTTAAAAAATGCCGGAATACAGTTAGATCATAATCATAGCCACGAAGCGTATGATCCGAATAATTTAGTTCAATTTTCAAATACATGAGAAATTCGTCTGCTGCAGTATGCAATTGCATGTAACGACCTCCAAAAAGTTTTATTATTTGGACGAACCAAGCAATTACATCCCAACCCAGGAAGTTATCGTAACGACAGCAGAAGTTATTTGGACGGCACCATATATTAATCGTCAAGGAGAGAAGCGGAACTTCCTGATAATGATTATTACCGGAAGTAACTCAATTTGTTATTGTTCTATTCACGTTTTTCCTAGTAGACATAATATATATTATCCGAAGTTAGTAAAATGAAAATATCTCACATCTCAAATGCAAAGTATACTTGAGATATTGAGATATTCAAAAAAATTTACGATTAAACACTTTTATCCATAGCTATAATTTCTACATCATTTAATTGTAATGTTTGCTGATAAAAATCCAACAGCTGCTGTGATGGTCTTGTCCAGCTAAATTTTTCAGCTTCTTCACGTGCATTTTCTTTTAACTGTTTAAATGTTTCTGGATTTCCTAACTGATCTACAGCATCAACAATACTTTGCGTGTTTTCGTTTTCAAATAATAATCCAGTTTTACCATCTTCAATTTGCTCCATTGTTGGACCACTTTTCGCTGCTATTACTGGTAATCCTGACGCCATTGACTCTAAGATCACGAGCCCTAATGTTTCTGTAACCGACGGAAATACTAGTGCATCAGCCGATGCAAATGCTTCTGCTAGTTCTTCTCCATGAAAAAAACCTGTAAAAAGCGTGTTTGTACCTTTAAATACTCGCTTTAATTCCTCACCGGCTGGCCCATCACCTACGATAGCAAGACATACATCGTCTCTTTGCTCAAGCAGCGGCTTTAATTTATGGATTTCTTTTTCGATCGCTAATCTCCCTACAAATAAGAGTAATTTTTTATCTTTTTGACCATTTGACAATCGCTCTCTCATTGCTTCACTGTATTTACTCGGATGATATTTCTCAATATCTACACCGCGTTTCCATACGTGAACATTAAAGAAATCCTTGGCAACGAGCTCTTTCTGGATCGCTTCTGACGTACACAAGTTTAAGCTAGCTTTGTTATGAAGTTTCCTAAAATAGCTCCAAAATATCGGCTTTAATGGCTTATAAATTTTATAAAAGTCTAAGTATTTCGGTACATGAGTATGGTAAGATGCGAGTAATGGATACCCTAATTTCTCTGCATAATACACCCCTGTTGCACCGACCAAGGCTGGGTTTACAACGTGCACTAGATCAGGGTTATGCTTTTGCAGGATTTCTTTTACTTTTCTTTGTGGTAATGCAAATGGACGGTAACGGTAAAAAGGCATGGTTGTTGCTTTGACACCTTCAACTATAGCACCTTCATACTGATACACACCTAGATCCGGTGCAATGACAACCACTTCATGATTTTGTTTTCTTAAGTATTTTATTGCTTCTTTTAGCCGTGTAACAACACCATCTGTAGAAGGCAAAAATGTTTCCGTGATCATTACGATTTTCAAAACTAAGAACCCCTTTTTCACTTCCAAGAGATCGTGCTGAACATTTGTTTCTAATCTTTATTTTTGTTCCTCTCCCAGAAAGAATATGTTTACTAGTGAGACATTCGTTGTTCATTATAAGACATTTTTGCATAATTGAAAAATATATTCCCCTTAAATTCAGAAAAAACACCATAATTTTACCGTAAGTACATATTAAATTAATGAATATTCGATAATCACATGTAATTTACTGAGCAATTCGTTCTTCAATGAATTTTTTTACTAGATGATTTACGACTCTCCATTCTTTCGTAGGCAGCTGATGAAATGCGTTTCCGATCATCGCAATTTTAACATCTGGGCACACCTTATAATAGCGCTTATGGAAATGGATCCAATGTGCATTCCCTCCATACAGTAATAAAATTGGCACTTTAATCATCGGAAGTTTTTCTACGCAATTAAAGTGTAGCGTTTGCAAATAAAATTGGTACCAGTAGTGATGATTACTTTGCCTCATATGATCGAATAAAATTTCTCGGTACGCTTGATCATTGGAATGGCTGATTGCTAAAATTCTTGCTAAAGCTTCCGAATTTAGTTCAAATAAACGCATTCCTAAATTATATTCTAAATGTAATCCGATCGATTTTACGATCGGATATCCCCCTGATAATATGAGTGCGCTTGTCATTTCTGGATATTTAATAGAAAACGACTGTGCGATCACTCCCCCTGCAGAATAACCAAAAATTACAGCTTTACCAATAGCTTCATGTTTTAAGATTTTTCTTATTTCTTCCACATACATACTAACAATATCTTCTGCTAAACGAGAAGTGGATGCCCCGTGGCCGCTTAAATCTGGCGTAATAATTTGGAAATACTGGCGAAGTCTTTTTTGATTGTCAAACACCCTTCTCCCCATTCCTGGTGGATGAATGAAAATAATAGGGATGCCTTCCCCTTCTTGTTCATAATAGATGGTTCCGTTATCAATTTGCACCTGATTCATTACGTTATTCATCGTCCTTTCCATGTTTATACGCAAATTTCTTTAACGGTGTTTGTGCAGGACCTTCTATTACCTCTCCATCAATTTTGAATCTAGATCCATGGCATGGGCAATCCCAAGTTCGGTCTCCTTGATTCCAATTCACTTCACATCCCAAATGTGTACAAGTCGTATCAACTAGATGTACTTCACCATCTTTATCCCGATATACACCTGTTCGATTACCATTTACACGGACAATGTTCCCTTCATCCTCTTTAATATCGTCAATCGTTAATGAAGTAAATTCCAATTTACCTTTTACCATCTGCTTCGATACATCTGCATTGATTTGCGCAAATTTTTTCAAATCTGGATCTGCGTGAAATCTAGAAGGCAAAAATAACTCTTGATAAGGATGCTTTCCATCTTTTATTAAAGCTGCAATCATTTGAGCAGCCGCTGTTCCATTAGTCATACCCCATTTTCGGTAACCGGTAGCTATTAATACCTCTGATTGATCCTGCGTTACTGGTCCTATATAAGGCACTTTATCTAACGTAGTCAGATCTTGTGCCGACCATCGAGATACAAATTGTTTGATTCCTATGTGTTGTTCCGCAAACTCTTGTAATGCCTGATAATGCTTTTCTGTTGATTCACCTTGGCCTGTTTTATGCTTTTCTCCTGCAATTAACCATAACTGTTCACCGTTAAACGATGCAGAACGTAACGATCTTGTCGGCTCTTCTGCACTTATATACATTCCACCAGGGTATTCTTTTTCACCTTTTACAGCTATTAAATAAGATCTTTCCGGATACATCCGAGAAAAATAATACCCTTGGCCACCGTAAAATGGAAAGTGAGAGGCTGCTACGACACGATCACAGATTACTCGTTTTCCTTCACGCGTAATAATGTTAGGATGATCGCTATTTTCTACATCGACAGCAGTAGTATTTTCATAAATCTGAGCCCCGTTTTCGGTAATATAGTTAACTAGAGCCATTAAATATTGTAGTGGATGAAATTGTGCCTGGTCTTTCATGGAGATAACAGATTTGACTGCAAACCCAAATGGAACGGAATCCGATAACTCTCCTTTAATACCTAGCTTTTCATAGGCTTTCATTTCTTTATCCATTTTTTTAACATATTTATCAGAGCTCGTATAAACAAATGCATCCTGCCTCGTAAAATCACAGTCGATGTTATGCTCATCTATCGTATCTTTAATAAATTCAATCGCTTGGCTGTTTGTTTGATAATACATGCTTGCTTTTTCTTCACCAAGATGTTGAATCAGTTCATCATAAATTAATCCATGCTGGGCTGTAATTTTCGCAGTTGTGTGTCCAGTTGTGCCATTTAAAAGCTTACCAGAATCAAGTAATGCCACTTTTAGTCCCTGCTTCACTAATAAGTATGCTGTAGTAATACCGGTGATCCCTCCACCGACAATCCCGACATCCACATGTATATTTTCCTTCAATGACTCAAAAGACGGAATCTCTACTGATTCTCGCCAATAAGACTCTGGAAACTCAGGCATACGTGCTAAATCTTTATCATTACTCATAACTATTCCTCCTAGAAACGAACTTTTATCTAGGTTTTGCTAGTAACGCTAATTTCATGTACTGTTTTATCTTTTGTTTCAAATTAAATAGCAAACCTTATGACGGCGTATCTCATCGATACAATATTTCTAAAATTCATATTTCGGAATTGAATTTAACTTACCGAAAAACTGATCTTTTTCTGTTAACTCCATAGTAGTTTAACCCCTACGTCTCTTCCAGTTGTAACTAGTTCAGGTTACACTTCATTGTTTTAAAAAACGCTACGCTACATTAGTTTACCAAATTAATAAGAATGCAGTTTTTGCTAAATGCTCAATTTACATCATTAGAGGAAACCTAATTATATATGATGTATAATTAAATCATTGAAGGTTATGTTTTGACTTAATATATATCGGATAAATAACGAATAGAGGTGATTTTATGTTAAACGCACACATTATTGTAACCGGCATGGTTCAAGGTGTAGGATTTCGTTTTAATACACAGCAGCTTGCAACTGAGATTGGTGTAAATGGTTGGGTTCGCAACCTTAATGACGGATCTGTTGAAATTGAAGTTGAAGGAGAAACAGAAGACGTAGAAGATTTCATAGAGGCTGTTAAAGAAGGGCCAAGCAAGTTTATTATGGTACATGATTTAAGCGTAACAACTTCAGAAGATATAAAAGGATATACTGATTTTGAAATAAAACTATAATTATTTTGCCGATAATTGGAGGAGAATATGGATGCACTAAAACAAGTTACAAAAGTAGTACAAGCTCTTGAAACCTATGATATAGCTTATGCACTTGGTGGAAGTGGGCTATTATATAGCTTAGGACTAACAAATGATGTCGGTGATTGGGATATTACTACGAATGAAACGAAGACAAAAGTAATACAGTCTATAGCTACTTCTGATTATGAAGCGTTAGCTTGTGGTGAATATCCGTACGGAACAAAATATAAAATCCCTAAATTGCAATAGTAAATGCAACACTCTTTGTGAAACCGCCATATAAGGTTTTCCTTTAATTTGTTGGTGTTGGGGCCTCGGCCCCAACACCAACAAATTTTGCGAACGCTTCAGATGGGGTCTGATAGTCTAATATTTTCCTGGGAAGTGTATTCATCCAGTTGGCGGCATCGTCAATTTTTTCATCAGCGTACTTATGGATAGGCTGCCCTTTCTTGATAAACTTCCGAATGAGCCCATTGTGTCGTTCATTC
>NZ_JBJGXI010000013.1:0-100982 GCF_045635475.1 Radiobacillus sp. PE A8.2
TCTTCACCTCCTGACTATATTTTACCAAAAGGAACACGTGTTTGTCTTATAATCTAATTTTAAATTTCAAAAAAGAGCGATTCATCCCACATCTGAAGAAGTGGGCTTTCTCGCTCTTAAGTTCTGTAATAAGTGTCGATACGTCACAGTTGTTCTATTAGTTTTGTGTAACATTTTTCGTCCAAATCTTAGTATAATAGCATAACTTCTGTGACTTTTTCCGAATCACTTCATTTTGTGCATTCTTTGTGGGAGCTCTAAACAAGACTCAAAGAGCACAGGACAGCACACATTTACATATTGTATGGGTGAGTAACTATGTAAGGAGGAGACCGATGCAGTTACCGAGTATCGATGTTGGTCTAATGACTGAACATTTAGCTACCCATAAAGGTGTAATTCATAAATTAAGAAATTATTATAATCAGGTTAATGACCCTTACTTAAAAATATTAATTTATGCTCAAATAATAATTATGGAAGACCATGTTAAAGTCATGCTTACCCTGCTAGATCCAAGTCATAATCAATGGGTGCAAGTAATCCCGTTAGAGCAAGTATTCCAGCAGTTAAACGTTAACCAAATTCAGCCGGTTAAAGAAGGATCTGACAAAGCAATTACATTGGAAGTTCATTCCACCTCGAAATTGTTAGCCAATGATAACTTTACGTCCGCATCAATGATGAAAAACGACAATGTCAAACAAGTCCATTATGACATGGCGATGCAGCAAGCCAATTTTGAAAAACTCTATAGTGACTATATAAAAAACAGGAATTGGTCGGTCACAACCCGAGCGGGCAAAGATGAGCAGCTAAAGGTGATTAGCCATTTTCAAGATATGTTTGAAAATTAAGAGAATCCCTGTTAGTAGTTGCAGGGATTTTTCTTTTTACTTAGTTAAAAGAAGAATCGGATGCATACGATGGATAGTTGCACAGATAATCGTTTAAATCATACTGGACCGATAGGCTACGTAAGGCTTACATACTGCCAAAGTTACCAGTATCACATACCAATCCGATCATTTTTATAGCAACACAGAGATTGAATGATGATATTAAAAGTTTATAAAGTACAGCGAATATATTGGATATTATTACAAGTGAACGAACAAAAGGTGGGAGGAGTTTATTGTAGAGATCTGCTCCGTTTTTTTGCAATTCAGTTTTATTCTTGTAGAATAGAGCTAGTTTCGACGTAAACACAGGGAATGCAAATATTAAAAGTTGTTCCTTTATTTATTTCACTTTCCACGTGCAGACTAGCATTCATCGATTCAATAATATTAATGGCTACCATCATACCTAGACCGGTTCCATTGCTGCCTTTGGTTGTGAAATAAGGTTCTCCTAAACGCGCAATCTGTTCTTTCGTCATACCTTGACCAGTATCGGAAATTGTTAACAAAAGATCATTGTTCATTCTTCTAGTATCTATTCTTAGCATACCGGCATTCGGCATCGCTTCAATACAATTTTTTGTTATATTTAAAAGGCATTGCCTGATAAGTTGTTCATCCCCTCTGAAATAAAAATCATTTAAATTTGTTTCTACTATTACATTGTTCATGTTGGCAAGTGGAGAAATCAGGTTGAGTGTGCGCTGCACTTCTTCTTTTATATTGAGAACTTTTATATTTTCAGAAGCAGGTTTTGCAAACATTAAATAATCCGCAATTATTTCATTTGCTCGATCGATTTCCAGTATCGAAGTTTTTAAGTACTCTTTTCTTTTGCTCGCAGGTATATCATCTAGAAGTATTAATTGTAAGAAACCTTTAACTACAGTCAAAGGATTTTTAACTTCGTGTACAACAGAAGAAGCCAGATGACTAACTATTTGCATCTTTTCTGCTGTTATCATCTGCTTTTTTATTAATATGCTTTCATTAAAAAATTCATAAAGATATACTAATACAGCGGTAGCACATAACGTAATCATGATGTATAAAAACGAAAATAAAACGCTGAAACTGGCACCGAAAATGATAGTTGAGTTTAATAAAGCTATGACAGCGGCGGATAACGAAAGGACACTACTGTACATTACTTTTTTATTTTTTGGTGAGTGTATAAAACGATGAGACATAATCATCAATAAAATAACGAATAACAATACGACGATTATTGTGGCTGCGGCACCTAATCCACCAACAGTAAGGCGGAAAATCACCGTTACCCCACCTAATATAAGGATAGATGAAATACCACCATACAATCCACCAATAGTCAGGGCAACTAAGCGTAAATCAAAGATATAACCGTCCATAATTGGTATTGGAAAGGATATGCAACTAAGAATTGCTAAAGAAGTTAATAGATTATTTGTCCAAAATCTCTTACGGGTAGAAAAATTGCTAGAATGCAATTCAAAAATAATAGGCATGAAAAGTAAGAAAATAATTAAAAAGAGAAAGTTTAGTAATAGTTCTTGTACCTCAAACATAAAATGTCCGCCTTTTCATGATTAGTATTATTAATAGGAAACTGAAACCTTACTATTATTCTAACAAATTAACCAAACAAAGGTAATAAAATGCTAGATGTTTCCTGTTACTACTTTTCCAATCATCTTTCGAAAATCTGTTGCTGGCAATTTTATATGATTGGTGCAAGAACTTTTTGGTTTCTTGCAAGCCGAGCGAAGAGTAATAACGTTCAGATAAGCACAACAGAATCAGGTTTTGGTATCATAACTTTTTTAAAGAAGCCTTGGAAAACTAGTAATAAGTAAAACCATTTCGTAATAACCGTGTTATACTATATAGAAGAAAAAGGGGTGATCATAATGGAAGATACATTGAAGCAAATACTTAACGAACTTCAAAAGGTGAATCAAAGAATGGATGGAATGGAAAATCGCATGGACGGTTTTGATAAACGCTTTGATGGAAATGAAAAACACATGATTGGCTTTCAAAAACGCTTTGATAATATAGACAAAGACTTAACAGAACTAAAAATTGGACAAGAACAACTAAAAGACAGCACAATTAATCGTGTTGGTCCATATATTGAAGCAGTTGCTAAACATATCGACGTAAGATTTGATGAGGTAAAGGAAACTTTAGAAGATCAACAACGTGTTATTGATACGTTGGCAGTTCGTTCTGTTAAGCATGAAAGTGAAATAAAAGAAATCAAACAGATACTTAACAACCAATAGTTATGTATATCAGTTTTGCGCTGTAACAAAATCTGTACCGCTTATAAATATATTTCAGTAAAGAACTCAACCGCTGAACCGCTAATGAACCTCAACGTACGTGAGCAGTTTCAATAACAATGGTAATGGTACTCATTTCTAATTTCCTCGATGCATCCTTAGTATGGAAAGAATCCCAAAAACTACATCTAGCCAAACCTACTTGCAAATACTACATCACACTGACCACAACACAATTGACGTTAAAACGCAAAAGTTATGGAATCAAAAGATGAACTCTATTATATCCGAAAATGAATTAGCTGTTTTCAGTGAAGCTTGTTATCATGAAACAGTGGTGGGAACTTTCTTTAGTGGATTACTCGCATTTTCATTGATTAACAGAAAATAGACCTCCCTACTAAGCCATGAAGAAATAGGTGAGGTCTATCGCAAAGATAAACAGCCGATTCTCGTGGGAGAACCGCTTATCTAAAGGGCTGCAGTTCCAACTGTGGTCCTTTTACTTTATTCAAATCTGCTTTCATTATGAAATTGCAACACACAAATATTAGCCTATTAGAAGTTGTCATTGTAAACTTAAGAGAGTAGAAATAATCAGGAAAATTATTTTCAATTTAAATACGTCTAATTATAAAGGAGAGTATATATGACAATCGGTAGAAACGACCCATGCTACTGTGGCAGTGGGAAGAAATATAAGAAGTGCTGTATGAATAAACAGAACGTAGTCGAACTTCAAGCAATTAAGGAAGAGAGATTTTATCATGAGAAGTATATGTTGGTGACTCAACTGCAGGATTTTATTTCGGAAAAAATCCCATCAAGTCTTTTCTTTCCGTTGGAATCAGAGTTTAATCGGCGGTCGAACCGGCTGCTGAAAGGCGATAGTGGTTTTGTTCAATTTTGGATGATTTTTTCGCATCGGTATGAAAATGGGCTGCGTGGCATCGAGTGGTTTTTAGCTGAGAACGAGCACCGTTTATCTGAAGAGGAAAGAAATATGGCCACTACGTGGGCAACGTTAAAGATGCAGCTATTGCAAGCAGTGGACGAGACAGATTCGATCGTTACTTTTAAGGATTTTTTCACAGGGGAAACGTACCCCGTATCGAAATCTAAGGAGAATATTCCGGTTGTTTATCCTTGGGCGAGTACGTTGGGAATATTAGAACCGATGGGTGATCGCTACTTCTTTAATGGTGTTCGAAGTATTGTTAATCCAAAGGGATTTGAGCATGCGGTACAATGCGTGAAGCAGTTGATGAAGGACACGGGGTTAACGCATGAACAGGTTCTTTTTGATTATTATCCGGAGGTTTTACTAGCACTTCACAATGAATTCGATAAAGAAGATGCTGAAAAGGAAGTTGTAGAATATAATTATACATTCAAGTTGACAGATCGGGACCGTGCCGAGAATTTTCTCTATAATGACGATGATCTGCAAATAGAATTTTGGGAAGCGGATAGAAAAGAGTTAGGGTGGCTAGATAATTTTACTATTTATACTGATAGTGAGATTGATGGACAAGTTCGTCAGGCAGAAGCACTAGCATATATCGACATAAAAGATGATATATTAACATTTAGTTCTTATGATTTAGCGATTACCAATCAATTTCTCCGAAAAATTGGTAAAGCGGAGGGTTCCATTCTATTAATTGATGATCAGGAAGAACATCATACTGTTCCACTGCAGTTTGATGTAATGAAAACGACAGCTTCCATTGATGTGCAGGTGCCAGAGTATTTTATATTGTACGCACAAAATGCTGTGAACATAGAAATGGACCGCAGCTTACCAACATACCAGGCAACGGTGAAAGAGTTAGTGGAAAATGGTAGAGTGGACGAAGCAGAAACATGGCTAAAGCAATTAGAATTTTCGATGTACCAACTTGTGCATAAGCAATATGATACGGTTGAAATCACGGCTGATTTTAATACCGTACGGAAAGAATTAGGTTTGGAGTTGTCTCCATTTGTGACAGGAGGAGACAAGCGCTGGTCCAAGATAGAACCCTATGTAATGGAAAGGCGTCCATCGGTTGTGCTTGAGGAAGATATCCCAATTTATGAAAATCTAGGTTTTGCACAGGATACGGTCGATGCTTTCTACGCAGACGATATTGTGGCGTTTTATAAAGAGAAAGCACATGGTAAATCAGAAGGTACAGAACGGAAGTATCGCAACAGTTTGTATGATATACGAGAAGCTATACAGATTAGTTCTATTGATAGCTGGGCGGAATGTGATCTGGAATTCTGGGAGACGTTACTCGCGGAGGACTTTTTTGAGCTGAATGAAGCGGTTAGTAAATCAATGGTTAAAGACATGATCACAGTTGTTAAATTATATAGCAAATGGCTGGAGAAGCAACATAAAATTGACAAGGCAAAACAAGTTACCGAGCTTGCTAAACAATATGAACCACGAATGTTAACGGCAGTGAATTTACTTGAACAGGAATCGTCGAACAGGGGCAGGGGCTATATACCTGAATTGAGTAAAATAGCAGGTGTATTACGTAACATCGATAAGCAATTGCATGACATAGAGTCAGGTGAGTATTTAATCATAAAGGTTAACAAGAATAGTGTAAGAGTTAAATCTCATGATAGTCAGGAACTTACGATATCTTTGCGGGAAAAAACACTCTCTTATGCAGAAGTGGGCTTTATTTTGCATGCGGATATTGGTAAATATGATAATGGAAACACGTGGGAGTTGATTCATTTGGAAAGGGTGACAATTGCAGGGGCAGGCTCTTTTACTAAGGTGTAGGAGAGGCGATGATAGAATTATTGTTCGTTTACGTAGCTGCTTGCAGAAATGTCGTATAGGTTGTTTCTTATTCGAAAAGGAGTGTTTTAAAAGTGAAAAACAAACAAATCATCTTAGCAGAACGTCCAACGGGGATGCCAGATGAACATACATTTAAATTCGTAGAAGAAGATATCTTATCTCTTACAGATGGACAAGTGTTGATCCAAACGCACTATGTATCCGTCGACCCCTATATGAGAGGGCGGATGATTGATGCGGAGTCTTATGTGGAACCCTTTAAAGTTGGCGAAGTGATTGAAGGTGGTTCAATCGGTGAAGTGATTGAAAGCAAATCTTCTGTCTTCGAAAAAGGGGATATGGTCATCGGAGGTTTTGGATGGCAGCAATATTATGTTGCTGGTGAAAAAGAAGTGCGTAAGATTGATCCAAAGCTTGCACCGGCGTCTACTTATTTGGGAATCTTAGGCATGACTGGCTTAACGGCGTACTTTGGCTTACTTGAAATCGGGAAGCCGAAAGCAGGCGAAACGATTGTCGTTTCAGGTGCTGCGGGTGCGGTTGGATCTGTTGTCGGACAGATTGCAAAGATTCAAGGAGCACGGGTAGTTGGGATTGCTGGATCAGAAGAGAAAATAAAGTTCCTTAAAGAGGAGCTTGATTTTGATGAAGTGATCAATTACAAAACAACTGATGATATTTCGGCGGAACTTCGAAAAACATGTCCAGATGGTGTCGATGTTTACTTTGATAATGTTGGTGGCGCGATATCGGATGCTGTGTTGAATCAGTTAAATCGTTTGGCACGGGTGCCTGTCTGTGGTGCAATTTCGTCTTATAACCTTACAGAAATAGATTATGGACCACGTGTGCAGTCGATTTTGATTAAGAAAAGTGCACTAATGCAAGGCTTTACAGTAGGTAATTATGCGAACCGGTTTCAAGAAGGTGCTAGCCAGCTAGGTCAGTGGCTGCAAGAAGGAAAGCTAACTTACCAAGAAACGATCAAAACAGGATTTGATACAATCCCTGAAGCTTTCTTAGATTTGTTCAGAGGTAATAATATTGGGAAATTACTTGTCAAAGTTAATCAATAATCGTGAAGCAGGGGTTAGTCCTCTGCTTCTTTATTATAGGTTTTTCCAAAAATATCCTAAATGTTCTGGGATAATGGAGATTATTTAGATCAAGTAAGGAGAGGCTGGTCGGACAGTGGGAAACATCATTAATATAAAGGCGCTAAAATACCCGAATATCCCACACTATGAGTGGAAAGGGGAGATCATTCACCAAACAGCTGATTATGTATTGGTTATTTGCAAATACGGAAGAAAACTAAAGCATCATACGAAGGGTAAGATTTTTACGGTTAATAATACCTCCTTAGAATACTTCTCCTTAACTGATTGGCATACGGTTGCAATGGCGATTGAGGAAGGCAAGCCGGTTGCGTATTATTGTAATATTGCCATGCCTTCTATTTGGAATGAAACTGAACTAACCTTCGTCGATTTAGATTTGGATTTTGTAAAGGGTTCGAACGAAGAATGGAAGGTAGTCGATGAGGATGAGTTTCAAACGAACAGTGAGAAATACAACTACCCTGCCCACTTGATTGAGAAAGCACCAGAAGCTTTGGCAGATTTAAAAGGAAGGGTAAAAGCTGCAACATTCCCATTTGATGGTAGTTTATTGGAAATATATCGAAAAGCAGATACCATTACCTATAAATAAGTGTACGCATTCCCAAGTAACATACAAGAAATTATCAACGTATTGTCTTATTATAAAAGTACATAACACAGAAGGAGTGAGACGCTGCAATGGTAAAAAAAGTACAGTTAGGTAAATCAGATTTATACATTAATCCAATTGGTCTTGGAACAAATGCTGTTGGTGGGCATAACTTGTACCCAAACCTGGATGAAGAAGCGGGAAAGGAATTAGTTCGTACCGCATTAAATAATGACATGAATTTCTTGGATACTGCTTTTATTTACGGTCCGGAACGCTCAGAGGAATTAGTTGGACAAGTGATCAAGGCTGAAGGGAAGCGAAAAGAAGCTGTTATTGCGACAAAAGGTGCCCATAAATTTGTCGGTAAAGAAGTTGTCATCGACAACCGCCCTGAGTTTTTAATACAAGCAGTTGAAGACAGTTTAAAGCGACTGCAAACAGATTATATTGATTTGTTTTATATTCATTTTCCTGATAAAGATACACCGAAAGAAGAAGCAGTCGGTGCCTTAAGCAGGTTGAAAGAGCAAGGGAAAATACGTGCAATCGGTGTTTCCAATTTTTCAATTGGACAATTAAAGGATGCTAACCAGGATGGATATGTTGATGTGTATCAAGGAGAATACAATTTGTTACAGCGCGAGGCTGAACATGAGTTGCTGCCATATACAAGACAACATAACATTTCCTTTATCCCATATTTCCCACTGGCATCAGGCTTGTTAGCTGGCAAGTATACGAAGGATATGACCTTTGACGACCTAAGAAAAAATATGCCACACTTCCAAGGAGATGCGTTTGCTCGAAATCTGGACAAAGTGGCAGAAATTCGTAAAATTGCAGATGCAAGAGACGCGGAAGTTGCTCATGTTGTACTTGCTTGGTATTTAGAACAAGCAGGTGTCGACGCGTTAATTCCAGGAGCAAAACGAGCGGAACAAGTGTTAAGTAATTTAAAAACTTTAGACGTTACGCTAACAAAATCAGAAATAGAAGAGATTGATTCGATATTTAGATAAAGGAATTGCAATGGCTATGTTTTGTTATATAAGGGCGATTGATGATCAAATCGCCCTTTCCATCATTCATTTCGTTATTCAGTCTTTTCGGCTTTCTTCATATAAGTGATCGTAACGGAAATCTCAGGTGCTTCGGCGGTAGCGATATTTATATTCAAACCGTAATCATCATTTTGCATACTAAAGATGCTATATGCTTCCGTTTTCATCTCAGAAGTGTTTTCCAAGCCTTGGTTTTCTTTATAGCTCATGTATAAATCAGTAAGCTCCTCCATGGACGATGTTGATGTTAAATAAGATACGGTCAATGCTTGCTCTCCATTTTGGTTAATTTCCGTTGTGCTGATTATTTCGTATTCATCGGCAAATGGAATATCATCGGGAAATGCTTCTGGTATTTCCTTCGACGAGCTTACAGAAAAGGATTCGCCATCCGCTCCTTCTGCTTCAAAGCTAAAACCTTCATCTTCATCTCCACTGATGGATATACTTTCTCCGTTTTCTCCAACTGGTAGCTTTACTGAATCTTTTCCAATTCCAAAACACCCACTTAACAAAAGAATGGCTAGTGTTGAGCACATCAATAAGAACACGCTATTTTTTTTCATCTCATACATCCTCCAGATTTTTGTCCGTAGCACATTAAGGCTATCTACACTATTGTAAGGAATGGACGAGCGTGGGGGGTACTATACTGGAGTATACATTTGTGTAATTCATCTATTTACTGGTCCTTATCCTGAAGAATCGCGAATTTGAAAACCTTGTTTTTTGCCCTTCATGCTAACATTGATGATAAACTTAATACATAGTAATTGATGTCTGAGAGGCTAGAATTTAGAGTGAACACGTGTGAGGGAATGAAAGTAATAATTAAGTACGAATGTAAACACGAAAATAAGTTTATATAATTGTGAATATAAATCAAAATGAAAGCGTTTTATATATAAGGCGATATGTATTGGAGGAGATAAAATGAATAACTTTTATAAAAGTGATAAAAAGCTTCAGGAGCACCTGCAAACCTATTTATCAGCTGAACTATTCGAATACGCCGACGAGCAACTGTCTCATTTTGGTGAAAGAGTTGCTACAGTAATAGATGAGCGTGCTGCCTACACGGACCGTGATGGGCAACCAAAGCTCATTAAGTATGACAAAATGGGGAATGACATTTCACACGTATGGGTGAACGAGGGCTATAAGGCAACTGTGAAAGAAACATACGAAACAGGAATAGTCGGTTACGTGTATAAAGATATTCCAGAGCTTGGACTAAAGGGTAATTATATCTATTCCTATGCCCAAGGCTATATTTTATCTCAATCAGAGCCTGGCTTTTACTGCCCTGTCACACTTACAATGGCGACTGCGTATTTAATTGATCAATATGCCGACAGTGCGCTGAAAGAAAAATTTCTACCACATGTGATTGCAACAGGTGATGTCGAGTTGTATGAAGGTGCTACTTTTCTTACTGAACAGCATGGAGGGTCTGACGTTGGAGCAAACATCGTAGAAGCGTCGGAAGAGAATGGGTATTATTTGCTTTACGGTGAAAAATATTTTGCCAGCAATGCAGGTACGTGCAGTATTGCGATGGTGTTGGCCCGAATAAAAGGGGCGGAAGAAGGCACAAAAGGATTAAGCCTGTTTCTCGTCCCTTGGAAAGAAAATAACATTACAATTCGCCGTCTAAAAGATAAACTTGGGGTTAGGGCTGTACCGTCAGCTGAAGTGGAATTTCACAGTTCAAAAGCCTACTTAGTAGGTGACGCTAAACAAGGGTTTAAATATATGATGGAAGCACTGAACCTTTCACGTGTTTGCAATACCGTCGCATCTGTTGGTATCATGCGTCGTGCTTATAACGAAGCACGAGACTATGCTTTCGAACGCGATGCATTTGGTAATAAGCTGGTATCCTATCCTATGATTCAAGCAACATTAGTTCAAATGGCTGTGAAACAGGAAGTCGAATTAACCACTACATTTGAACTGATTAAACTTTTTGATAACACCATGCGCAGTTCTCCTGCTGTGACAACAGAAGAACAGGCTTTGTTGCGTTTATATATTGCACTTTTGAAAAAAGAAACAGCAGAACAATCAATTCAATTTTGTCATGATGCAATAGAAATGCACGGTGGAAATGGCTATATCGAAGACTTCGTGATCCCACGATTATTACGGGATGCCCAGGTGTTGACGGTTTGGGAAGGAACAGCAAATATTCTTGGCCTGGAGGTACTGCGTCTTATTGATAAATTTCACATTGAAGAAATTTTCATAGGTGAAATGAATAAGCAATTAAAAAGTTTACCTAGCCAAGAGTTAACTAAACCAATACATGATGCACTAGATAGACTTGTCAGTTTCCTGACCAAAATCAGCACCATGGATGCACACTCCCGATTACTGTATCCCAAAAAGATTGCCAAGAAAATGGTAGATATATTCGAAGCAGTTATAGTCGTAAAAGACGTATATAAATCTATGAAAGGTAAGGAGAGGCGCATTGCTGTTGCAAACGTTTATTTAGATATGGCATTCGGAAAAAGTGAATCTGGCTTAGAACTTGATTATTTTGAACTTATTGTCGGTTCTATTGGTTTTAACAAACAAGTAATTAAAGCAGATATGTGAAGGGGATCAGGATTCAATAATGATAGTCATATAGTGAATAATTGAAACCCAACACTAAATGCTAAGTTGTGTTGGGTTTTATCGTGAGGTTGTATATTGTGGAAATATTTCAGATATGCTTTTCTTGATCAGACGATAAAGGTAACGAACGAGTGTTGTTAAATAAACATGCGCCGACAAGTTCTCTTAAAAGCGTTAATTAACGTGTAAAGAAAGAGCCAAGGAATAGCTAAACTGGCTTTAAAATCATTAGCCCAATAATAATCAAAAAAATCGTATTCTCTATGTATTCTACTTTAAATAATGCTTTTGATAACTTCGTATATGTTTCTGGAATGTCCTCACCTTGAGATTCTGCCAACAGCTGTTTAATCGGTCTCGACTTCGGACTTAATACGAGTGGACCCATCGCAAGTGCAATCAAAAAAAGTGTCAGGCTCGTCAAATACCAACCTGCTTTGAACAGATACGGGTGAATTGCTCCCATTAATAGACCTGTTACTAGTAAAAGCGATCCACCGATCATCACTAATATGTGCAGACGATGTCTGAGCGCATAGGCATGTCTTAACTCTGTCATTGTGTTCGCTGTCTTTGGGATAATAGTGAGTATAAATCCTGGTCCCATTCCGATAATTGCTGAAAATATATGTATAAGAACGAGAAAGCTGTATAAATTCATGTTTTTGCCTCCAACTATATTAATCTCTATTTTACTATAAGTAGAACTCTATGTTATCCCTTTTCAAAAAATATCAGATTGCAGTCAACACTTTCAATAATGCAGTTTTGTGAAAACGAAAATTCCTTTATAATCAATAAGTAATCGTTCACAAATACGAACTGTAGAAAGGAATGTACCCAATGTTCCAACATCATAAAATAGCAATTGAAACAATCACGAATAAGTTAAAAACGAAACAAGAAATTTTAGGGATTATTGTTGGCGGGTCGGTAGCACATGGTTTTGCAAAGGGAGATTCT
The DNA here is from genome assembly GCF_045635475.1 of Radiobacillus sp. PE A8.2. Taxonomy (NCBI): domain Bacteria; kingdom Bacillati; phylum Bacillota; class Bacilli; order Caryophanales; family Bacillaceae; genus Radiobacillus; species Radiobacillus sp. PE A8.2. The sequence goes on from NZ_JBJGXI010000013.1 coordinate 12,344, forward strand.
GATATTGACCTTATGCTTGTAGTTTCCGATGATGATTATAAATTAGCCTTGGAATCTGGAAATATTGAGTATCATGAAACAGATTCTACTCCTTACAAAGGTGGCTATGTCGATGGGAAGTATACGTCTATTTCCTACATAAAAAAGGTCATCGAGTCAGGTAGTGAGCCTGCTCGTTATGCATATAAAGATGCTTTTATCACTTATTCTGAAATTCCAGAATTGGATACGTTAATACATGAAGCTGCTAAGTATCCTATACATAAACAAGAAGAGAATATGGTGAAATTTTACGCGCAGCTCGAAGCGTGGCGTTGGTGGTTTCATGAAGGATTAAAGCGAGAGGATAAATATGTGATGGACTATGCTGCAGCAAATTTCGTTTTGTTCGCTGGGAGACTGCTGCTTGCATATAACAAGGCGTTATATCCCTATCACAAGTGGTTTACGAAAGTTTTAGATGGTGTAGAAAACAAGCCTGAAAATACGATTGCTTTAATTAATGACGTATTAAACGACAAGACAGCAGATTCAATAGAAAATTTATACACCACTGTAATAAATTTTTACGATTGGCCACAGTCAGACAAAGGTTGGCATACAAGATTTATGTTGGATAATGAATTGAATTGGTTGAGCGGTCATGTGCCGGTGATGGATTTGTAAAGAGTAACGATCAGGTTAGGAAAGTTTTTCCTGAATATACAATTCTATATCCCACTAGTAACATATGAAGATAGTAAAAATTCTCTTCTTAAACTTTAACTCTACTGGTGATCATTAGAGGGGGATGGATGCATAGCTTATTATGCTTGTAAATTGAACCCCATCTCCGTCTTTAGACGGAGATCTTTTCAACCCACTGCCCGAAGTAAATTCTCATAAATAATTATATGATTATAAGCGATAAGAGGACGGGGTTGGAAAGTTATATTAACGAGCATGTATGTGCTTAACCCCTAGATAGAAAAGGGGAACTTGGTATGCGTTTTAGAGATTTTCATCCAAATATTAAACTTAGAATTATTTTTGGATTTTTTAGTGAGATTATTGGAAGTATGATTTTTCCGTTTATGGCAATTTATTTTGCTGTTCATTTTGGAGCAAAACTAACAGGAATATTGTTAATTTTAAACATCGTCGTAGGGGCTTTAGTAGGTTTTTACGGTGGCTACTTGTCGGATATTATGGGGCGGAAGAAGCTAATGGTTACTGCTGAAGTGATGCGTTCGTTGTCACTAGTCGTCATGACACTTGCGAATTCTCCATGGTTTGAATCACCGACATTAACATTTGTGATGTTCCTGGTCGGAAGTATTTGTTGGGGGATTGAAGGACCAGCAACTGATGCGATGCTAATTGATGTTAGTAAGCCGAAAGAACGGAAGCTAATGTATTCAATCATGTACTGGTCAGCTAATCTTTCTATTGCAATTGGGGGAGCAGTTGGCGCGTTTCTGTTTAAGGACTATTTGTTTGAGCTATTTATCGGTATGACCGTAATGTCGATTGTAGTGGCTATCGTGCTCATCTTTTTCATTCAGGAAAGCTATGTACCATTGAAATCAACAATCGAAAAGAAGCCGGCTGGCAGGTTTCAAGTTTTCAGCGATATTCTACAAAGCTATAAAACTGTCGCAACCGATAAAGTGTTTATCTTATTCGTGATTGCAGGGTTATTTATCCAATCGCTAGAGTTTCAGTTAACCAACTATATTGCTGTCAGACTGCATGAGCAGATGCCAGCTCAAGATGTGTTCAACTGGTCTATTGATGGATTGGAAATGACTGGGGTATTGCGCACAGAAAATACCGTGCTCGTTGTTATTTTCGCGGCAATTATTATGAAGGTCATCCATGCGTATAAAGATAAGCATGTCTACTTGATTTCCATTGTATTGTTTACGATTGGCTATACGGCGATCAGTTATTTTGATAACATCTGGATTTTGTTCGGGGCGATGCTCGTCGCAACATTAGGTGAGCTCATGCGTGTGCCTGTAGCGCAAAGCTATTTGGCTGCCATTCCACCAGATGACAAAAGAAGCAGTTATATGGCGGTAAATGCTTTTACTTATCAAGGCTCCATGATTCTCGCTTCGCTGTCAGTAACATTGGGGGCATTTCTCTCTAAGGAAATGATGAGTATATTTATCCTGATCACAGGTGTAATTGGATTCGTAATCATAAATAAAATTATTCCTAGCTTGGAGCAAAGAGTGCGTAGTCAAGGGGAAGAAGTTGAAGCCAATAATAGGGAGCAGGATTATGTTTTGCGAGAGCAAGTGGTGGAGTGATTTTGGTGAAATAACGAACACCATTACTTTGAATCATTCAAAATGATGCAAATGTAAATGGGATAATGTTGGATAGGCATTATAATAGAAGCTTGTACTCCTGGTTCAAGGGAAATACAAGCTTCTTCATTTATAATTGAGTAATCTTAATCCTTAGTTCTAATTTCTATTGACATTTTAGATTTTTCATTGCTACTCAATACAGCTTTTACTAAAGGTAAAACTAGTAATTTATCATTTGACTGCGCAATCAATTACTATGTTATAGGAAGATAGTTAATCTACAGTTATTGTAAAGTTAAGATTGTTAAAAATAGGTTAGGGGGCAAGATGAAGGGATCTGTAGGAGACTGAAAATCAAAGCCGGAATTTTTGTGAACACGAATCACTGTTGACCGTTAATTAAGTTTGAAGTGTAACGAAAAAAGTTGAGTATCTAAATATGAAAAGGTACCACGAAAAACAATTTTGGTCTAATCAAGGAGAGGTCTATATGAGAGGGTTAGTATCAGTGGGTTTCTTATAATGGATCGTTTTCTCCATAAAATGTTCGAAGCGCAAAACCTGTCATTGAGGAATAGCAAGCACGAATTCGTACCTTTTTCTTAGCTTCATTAATGGAGTAAACAATGATCACATTGTTAATTACAGTCCAGTGGTAGCCGTTATATTTGAAATTAGCAAAATCAGCAGAACCGTATGATTGAATATAAGGATTAGCGCTTAAAATGGTCTGTGATCTTTTAATACTAGCTCATGATTTATATCATAAATTTTTGCTAATTCATATGTAGCAGTCTTTGTAAATACTACCAGATAATTATCTTTTGTATTCATTTTTCACCTCTTGCACGATGCTTCTCAGGCTTTCGATGTCTTCTATATCGGTATTCTCATCATCTAATTCTGATTGCTTCAATTGTTCATTAATTTTCTTGTTTTGAAAGACGCTTTTAGTTAATTCTTTTTTTGTACATTAGATAAATTGCTGAAGTTGTCAGAATTAGTGCCAGTAAGCAAGATACTATATTCCTCACCTTGAATACGTACAACATAGTTGTTTGAATCTTTTGGTTTTGCTTCATATATCTCACCGTTGGGACCCTGTAATTTTATGTTCATAAATTCACCTCCTGACTTCATTATAAATTGCATTTAAAATTATTGAAAGGGGTAGGTTAATTTCACTTATTTGAGTCAATTTCATAATTACCTTACACAGCTATATAAGGATGCAGATAGCTAAAAATCAGTATTATGAAATTGACTAATTCAAGTAGTTATTTTGAGTCTAGTCTAGTAAATATGAACGGCAGAAATCAATAGTGAAAAGCTAGTATTGATTTTCTGACCTAATAATAAGTTTAGTAGGATCAGAAGTGGTACTTCTCCCGCAGATAGAAATCGAAAAACCTACGATCTCTATCTGCTCTTAAATTAATAATCATATTACTTGTCTATCTAATTTTCATGATAAGGTTTCATTTTTAATATCTCCACTAACTGTTCGGCCATGTATGATGCCGAATATTTGAAATTACCATCTACCCATTCAATAATCATTCCTAAGATTGCATACGATTGATAACTGGCAAATATGTGATAATTAACTGCACTATCAAGTCTAGCATCAAGAACATCCTCGATTAATAATGCTTTTAATTCTCCGGTAATTCGCTGTTGGAAACCAGGAAGGGCATTCGCTTTAATCACTAATTTATACAAGTTTTGATGCGCCCATACATGATCAAATATTTTAATAGCAGAGGAATTTAAATTGCGAATATCTAATGTTTTGCTGTGAGAATAGGGTTCTTTGTAAGATTTCACTAGGTCTACTATAACTTCTTCTAATATTTCATCAAGTAAGTCCTCTTTATATTTGTAATGTTTATAAAAGGTACCACGGTTATAGTCAGCTTTCTTTACTATATCTGTAATCGTAATATCTTTGAAATTTGTATTTTCCATTAATGATAAAAGTGCACTTTCTAATGCATTTTTTGTCCGCTTTACTCTTTTATCAAGATCAGTATTGTTAGTAAACACTTTTACCCTCCTATGTTGAAAATCTATCCATTTACAAACATTACACACCTATATGTTTGTTAATGAACGTATTATACAATATTGCTGATTGCACCCGTAAGCGTAAGTTTATTATACTATATATAAGTTGTTGGTTAATAAACATATGTTGAAAAAGACTTGTGTAAGCGTAATCAAAAAAGGGAGGATTTGTATGGAATTAACAGATAAGGTATCAGTTGTAACGGGAGCAGCTTCTGGAATGGGGAAAGCAATTGCAGAGTTGTACGCCAAAGAAGGTGCGAAGGTTATTGTTGCAGATCTTAATTTTGAGGGTGCTGAAACAGTTGCGAAAACAATTAACGAGAACGGTGGACAAGCCAAAGCAGTAAAAGTAAATGTAGCCGAATTAGCTGATATAGAAAATATGATTGATACTGCAGTGAAAGAATATGGTACCTTAGATATTCTAGTGAATAATGCTGGTATTATGGATGGTATGCAAGCGGTAGGAGACGTAGAAGATGAGCGCTGGGATTTGATATTTGACATTAATACGAAAGCAGTTATGCGTGCCATGCGTAAAGCAATCCCTATCTTTGAAGAAAAAGGTAATGGCGTAATTATCAATACGGCTTCGACAGGTGGCTTAAATGGCGCACACGCAGGAGCTGCTTACGTTGCTTCGAAGCATGCGGTTGTCGGTTTAACAAAAAACACAGGATTCATGTATGCTAAAAAAGGTATCCGTTGTAATGCAATTGCACCTGGTGGTGTCGCTACAAATATTACAGCTAGTGTACAAGGCTTCAACGAATTCGGTGCAAGCCGTACACAAGTAGCGCAAGCTGTCATGCCTCGTGTTGGACAACCTGAAGAAATTGCACAAGTTGCACTGTTCCTAGCATCAGATGATTCTAGCTTTGTAAACGGGACAGTGATAACAGCTGATGCTGGTTGGACAGCTGCATTTTAATTATTGATTCGTTAGCTGATCTACCATGAGAAAACAAAAAATGTTATTGAAGTGCGTGTTCAAAAAGGTGACGAATTAGCAGCAAGAAGGTCGAGGCGGTGAAATCTTGAGGACCGCAGTGTAGGCTTTTCCTACATGAGGACCGGAAAGATGAACCAACGAAGAGATTCGCCGCTGATCATTTGGCACCATTTGAACAACCTCTTGAAAGAAATAGAATGAAACTATAAAATAATATAGAGTAACGAGGGACGGTTTTATGCTTCTTCCGTATGTCAGAAGCGCGCAAAACCGTCTCTATTTTTATATTTTATGTTGAGGTGATAAACATCATGAAAAAGAAAATCATCATTGTTGCAGTCATTGTGGTAGTTCTTTTAGGGGTTGGTTATGGGGCTGTCGGAAATTATTTTTATAATTTTGCTTTAAAATCAAACGATGAAAAAGAGTTTTTGCAAGGTAATCCTAATTTGGAAACAAGTGAAGCGGTCGTGGCTTCCGTTGTTGAAGCGGCAGAGCAGGCTGATCAGGAATTTGAGTTAAAGCATCAGCCTACATCCTTGTCGATTATCTCAAAGGATGACCTGCAGTTGAAGCTTCATGCCGATGTCTATATAAATGAAGAAGCAAATGCAAAATGGGCGATTATCGCACACGGATATACAAGTAGTGCAGCAAATATGTCCAGATATATCCGTAATTTCTATCATCAAGGGTATAATGTATTAGCTCCTGATCTCCGTGGTCATGGGAAAAGTGAAGGTGATTATATTGGAATGGGCTGGCATGACCGATTAGATATGCTGCAGTGGATTGATGAAATCATTCAAATAAATCCGAATGCTGAGATCGCATTATTTGGTGTATCGATGGGCGGTGCTACGGTGATGATGACGTCGGGAGAAGATTTGCCATCCAATGTCAAAGTGATCGTAGAAGACTGTGGATATGCTTCAGTTAGTGACGTGTTCATTTATCAGTTGGATGATTTGTTCGGCTTACCAGCGTTTCCAGTAAAGAGTGCCGCTAATACGGTGACAAAATTACGTGCAGGGTACAATTTATATGAAGCGTCTGCGGTTCAACAGGTTGCTAAGAGTGATACACCAATGTTATTTATCCATGGTGATGCAGATACTTTCGTTCCCTATCAAATGTTAGAAGAAGTTTATGAAGCAGCACCTGTGGAAAAAGCTAAACTCGTAATCGAAGGAGCTGGGCACGGGGAAGCAGAAAAAGTGGACCTGCAAACGTACTGGAAAACGGTATGGGAGTTTGTAGGAAACTATATTTAGCATCATCTTCGTTATAATTGAGGAAAAAGGGGAGGTTTGAAAATGAACATCACATTTCAGCTTAAAGAAAAGGAAGATGTCATTAAATTGAACAAAATTGCAACGAATTATATGTTTGACATCTGGGTTCATACGGAAGATCAAATGTTAGATGCCAAAACATTACTTGCCTTATACACGCTCCCGTTCAACCAAGACCTTAGATTAGTAATAGAAGAAGGGGTAAACTCTAAAGCGTTATTAAGAGATATGGAACCTTTTATGAAATAAAAGCATGAATTATTATACGGCTTGTTTAATTACAGCTGCGCTAGTGAAGTTAATTAAAAACATACCAAGGGAACCGTCCCTGTGGTAAAAAAAGCAGGTCAACATATCGCTGACCTGCTTCATCATAAAAGCCCTATTCTCCTAGCATTTGATCTACTTTATCAGGATTTTCTTCAATCCATTGTGCTGCTAATTCTTCAAAAGATGTGCCTTCTTGTTCATTTTCTTGCATCATTGCTTCTAATTCTGCAATGCTTATGCTCCAATTGGATAGAATTTCATATGCTTCGGGGTGCGCTTCTTCAATACCGTTATAAGATAATACATAAACATTGTCGGCTTGGAAGAATCCCTTTGTATCTTCTAAGAATTTTAAATCGTTACGGGCGAAGACGGAGTGTGGTCTCCAACCAGTGAAAATCACAGGTTCTTCTTTTCGAATTTTATCTTGTACAACGGTAATCATCGCACCTTCACTTGAAGGGGATAATTCATATCCTGCTTCTTCTAAGTTGTACCCTTCGATTAAGTCTCTTGAAATATTAACGATTCCAGCTCCTTCAGAAATCGTTACAATTTCTCCATCATACTTTTCTGCATTACCAATTAAGTCTTCGATAGTATCCTCTTCTACATAAGATGGTACAACCCAACCAAGTTCTGCATTTTCATAGCTTGTTGCTACTTTAACTAAATCGTCTTGGTATTCTTCCCATCTAGTAGCTTCTGTATATGGTAACCAAGCATCCATAAAGAAATCGATCTCTTTATTTTTCATACCTTCCCAAATGACTGGTTGTGATACATGTTCTACTTTAACTTCATACCCTTGTGCTTCCAAAATTTGTTTTGCGATTTGTGTTGGAGGCGCAGTACTTGACCATGGTGTTTGTCCAAAGGTAATGGTTCCTTTTTCTTCATTTGCAGCTTCATTATCAGCTACGTCATTTTCTACTTCAGCATTATCTGCTGTGTTATTATTTCCGTCCTCATTATTACCGCAAGCAGTAATCGCTACTAAAGAAATTGATGCTAAAATTAACAGTAAAATCTTCTTCATTTCTTATGTCCCCTTTATTTATCTATTTTTGAAAATATCTCTCGCATGTTTTCTGGAGTGAACTTTAAGGAATCAACTGATTCTGGCTTCCAAGCATGGTGTTCATCCCCATTGATACGTTTAAGAATATTATTTGTATCATACATTTTTAGGTTATACACCCAATTAGCTAGGATCATTAATGATGACATATGTGCGCCTTCATTTGATGCTGCACAAATATCACTAACTAAGTGGATGTTATAGTCTCTAAAATAGGCATCATATACAGAGGTTAACAAGCAACCATCCGTAACCACTCCACCTATAACAACATTTTCTACACCAAGACTTCTAAGCGTTAAATCTAAGCTAGTTTCATAAAAAGCACTCCAGCGATATTTATCAATAACAATATCTCCATCTTCTGGTTTGATTTCATCCATAATTTCAACGTTCTCACTTTTTGAGTTGTAATAAAAAGGTGTGCCATCTTCATTTAACGGCTCTCCTAAAGAAAGTCCTACGCCATCTGCTCTATTGACCTGACGGGTATAAATAATAGGGATATTCTTTTCTCTACAGCCCTTTGTTAAATCCTTCGTGTTCTTAATTACTTGCTCCATGTTCTCGAGTCCAAAATTACTTTCCTTTTGCAAATCAATCAGGACTAAAGCTGTATTTTGTGGGTTCACTTTATTGCTCCTTTTCTTTTGATGATTTAGGGAAATTATCAAAAATCTTGCCAGATTCCATTTCATTTGCGAGTCTCATTGTCCAGTCAAAATAGTTGTAGGAATCTTTCATTTGCTCAAGGTCTTTGATAGCTTCGCCTTTTACTTGTGGGTCGTCTGAACTAGCAGCAATTTTTTCTAAAGTCGGTTGGACTTGTTGCGCAGCTTTTAATATTAAATTTCGTTCCTGTCTTATCTTTTTGATGAAGAAAGCGATGAAATTTTTAAGAAAATCCTTCTCTGCTACATAATGATCTTTTCTATCGCCTTTTTTCCAAACCTTAATTACCATTTCAGTCTCTAGTAGCTCTCTCATTCCGTTGCTTACACTTGCTTTGCTCATCGCTACCTGTGTCTTAATGTCATCAAGGCTCAATGGTTCGGAAGCGAAGTACAGTACACCGTATATACGACCAACCGATGGGGTAACGCCATAGATAACCATAGTTTGTGCAATTGCACTAATCATTATGTCTCTTGATTGTTCTAAAGTTTCATAATCACTGGACAATGTCTTCACCTCTGAAAGTTGTTCAATAAATTTAATTCATACAGTATATAATAAACAAACTGAATATAAAAAGCAACCCTATGTCCAAATTAAGGATGCTTAGGGAGGCTTCTCATGCTTCTGATTCGGGGTAAAAGAACCTAAAAAGTAGAGGGGCTGGCATCGATCACAATATCTGTATCGCGGTTTCCAATAATTATTATTTTTTAAATTCTAATCGTTAGACTTGATCATGTAATTCCAAAGTCACGATCTTTCATCATTCCCGAGATAATTAGTTGAGTAATGGTCTCTAGCATAATAAAAAAACCTGATCCTCATAAGGACCAGGCATTTCATCATGTTAACTGCTGTTCAGCGAATTCACGGTAAAGCTGGTGTGTTGCTACTAATTCTTGGTGTGTTCCTGCGCCAGTAACTTGGCCTTTTTCGATAAATATAATTTTATCTGCGTTCACAATTGTCGACAGCCGGTGGGCGATGACGAATGTAGTGCGCCCTTCCATTAATCGGCTCAATGCTTGTTGGACAATCCCTTCCGATTGACTGTCTAAGCTTGCAGTTGCTTCATCCATCATTAGTATTTTTGGATCTCTTAAAAATGCTCGAGCAATCGCGATCCGTTGGCGTTGGCCACCAGATAATTTCACACCACGCTCTCCAACCTCGGTATCTAACCCGCTAGGAAATTCTTTAATAAATTGATAAGCATAAGCCATCTCTGCTACAACCCATAATTGTTCATCCGTAATCTGATCCGCATTTTCTAAGCCATAACAAAGGTTCTCACGGATGGTGCCGGCCATCATTGGGCTGTCTTGGGAAACATATCCGATTTGTGTGCGCCAAGATAGCATCGATAACTCTGTAATTGGCGTAGAGCCAATTAGAATTTCACCTGAGCTAGGCTCGTAAAATCGCTCGAGCAAGCCGAACATCGTTGTCTTTCCACCACCACTTGGTCCAGCAAAGGCTACCATTTGTCCTGGTTCCACCTCAAAGCTAATACTTTTTAATACAAGTTCATCGTCACTATAACCGAACGAAATATTTTGTACCCTAACCGGCTGATTGGCAATGTCTAACTTCAGACCATCCTGACCTTCTTCGACTTCAAGATCGAGAATCGCAATAATTCGTTCTGTTGCTCCTTGTGCTTTTTGTAGTTGGGTGAAGAACATTGCGAACGAAGTGATCGGAAAAATAATTTGAAACAGATATAACAGGAAGGCAACAAGTGAGCCGGTCGACATCGTGCCTTCAGAGACTCGAATTCCACCATAGCCAATGATGACAACAATAACGACCATCACAACGAGATACATCAATGGACCTACGAGTGCAAAGATTTTCGCTTCCTTTAATCCGAAAAATAACAGCTTAGAAATACCAGCTAACCCCTTTGCTTCTTCGGCATGCTCTGCATTAGAAGCCTTCATTAAGCGTATTTCACCTAGCGTTTGCTGGACACTGCCAGTGAATGTTGCCGTCTCATCCTGTAATCCACGCGATATTTTCGACATCTTCCTGCCAAGTGGGATCATAAATGCTGCTGTAATTGGCACTGCGATTAGCATCAGTAGTGTCATCTTCCAATCCATCACGAATAAAATGATGATCGCACCAATGATGGAAATAACACCCGTTATGAATTGTGGGAAGTGCTGGGAGATGAGATCCTTCACAATGCCTGTGTCATTTACAACACGACTGACGCTTTCACCGCTTTTCGTTTTATCAAAATAGCTGACAGGCAAGCGAATGAGTTTAAACCACATTCGCTCTCGTAATTTTGCGATGATTTGCTGACCAACATAAGCGAGCAGATAAGTAGATATCCCGTCAATAACGGCTTGTACGATAAAAACAAGACCAATCGCACCGATTAATAACATGTTTAATGAATCTATGGAAAAACCATCGACCATTTCCTTTGTCAAAAGGGGAATAGTCAGCCCGACAAGTGTTGTAATAAGGCTTCCAATCAGACCTATGGTTAACGCAAGTTTCGGGATTTTTGTTGACAGTAACAAGGATAAAAAAGATTTTACTTTCGTGTTTTCATTTGATGCCATTTTGTTAACTCCTCTTGAAATGCGGATGTACGCTTCTCTATTTACGGAATCTATTGCTATTATGTTTCACAATTATACGCTATTTAGTAGCATAATCGAAAAAACATGGAGTAGCGGTGCGAATCCTTGACCACTTTTTCACCAACGTTCTTCCGACAACTTGATTTTTTCTAATCTAAGCGTATGATAAGAGGAAGCAACATTTTTATTTGTAGGACATAATATATATCTAAGGAGGTTATATTCTACTTTATTTAAAGGCGAGGGTTATGATTTTGTAAGGAGATGTTCCTACGGTAATAATTACCTGCTCGTAATCATAGCTTTGACTAAACCAAAACTAAATACTAATCCAGAAAGGGAGCGTTTATACGATGTCTAAGAAAAACAATGTGATTGATTTCTACGGCTATAAACGAAAGAAGTTTGGATTAGATCGACCAATTTTTAGTGAACCTACTACAATCTCTTTAGGTAGTACAAACCGCTTTAATAAAGGACACTATACGGTGGTTTGCAATTTAGTTTATGAAGATCGTCAATTTCTCGCATTGAAACAAAAAGATAAACCAGAGGACCCCTGCACACTGGTAGAGGGTGTGGTTGAAAACCAAGAACTTGTTAGTGTTTTACCGGTTAAAGAAGGGGACTATCAACAAATAGAAATGAAATTTAAAAAAGTTTTTGAAGAGGTAAAGTATAAATATGCGTACAATGAAAAAGAGTCAACCAATTATTTTAGATAATAAACAAGGTAACTAAGAGCCATCCTTTGTCTTATATGACGATTAAGGATGGCTTTTATTAATGAAAACAAGGAATCTTATCGTTGAGCGCCCTATCTTTCTAATTCATATACCTTTTCTCGGAATACTTCATCTGTTAGGAGCTTTAGTTCAAATTCATTAAGACTAGCCATGAGCTTTTGTGATTCAATAAATCCAAGCTCATTGAAAAAATTGCCATCTCATATTTATGCCCTTTCTTATCCTCTGCAAATAAAGTATCAGTTAGAATATATCTTGTTGAACCACCTTTTTTTCCTGCTCGCTTTAACCATTCCTGATTTCCTGGACTCTCCATCATGACTCCAAGTATATATTCTAGATATTCTTGTACCCCTTCTGGGAAGGTCTGATTGTTTAACTGACTCATTACAGTTGCATATTCAGAAGTAGTAGATTTCTCTCCTTATATGCATGTTACTAGTAAATACGTTCTTAGTAGAAAAAGTTCCAAGATAACCGTGTTTAAAAAAGTACTTTACCTGTCGTAGTAATTCATGGTATAGTGATATTACTACGACAGATGAAGTACGTCAGATACAGTAATTGAGTTAATTCAGATCTGCAGGCAAGGAGGAGCGTTCATATTGATTAGTAGTGATGTTATTCGTGGATACAACGATACGATCATTCTTTATTTATTATTGGATCAAGCTTCCTACGGATACGAAATATCAAAAAAAATAAAAGAACTATCAGATGAAAAATACATTATCAAAGAGACGACACTCTATTCTGCTTTTAACAGGCTGCAAAAAAATGGCTACATTGAATCTTTCTATCAAGAGCAAACCTTTGGAAAGAGACGTACGTATTACCGGATCACAGATGCTGGCAGGAGTTATTATTACGAAAAGTGTCAAGAGTGGGAAGTAACCAAGCAGGTTGTTAATCAATTTATTAAGGAGGTAAAATAAAATGGATACAATTATGAATTACTTGGATAACATGTTCAAGCATTTGCCGAAAACAAATCAAATCATGAAACTAAAAGAAGAAATTCTTTCTAATATGGAGGATAAGTATCATGAATTAAAAAATAGTGGCAAAACGGAAAACGAAGCGATTGGAATTGTGATCTCAGAGTTTGGCAATATTGATGAGCTAATGGAGGAATTCGATATAAAGCAGCAAAGTGATGACGAATTTCTTCGTCCAATGGAGAAAGAGGAAGTTGATGAGTTTTTGAGAATGAACAAAAGATTCTCGAAAATGATTGGGCTTGGCGTTATTTTATGTATACTTGCACCAGCTTTACTCATTCTGATCAACCAGTTTATTGACGGTGGGATAATAGCAGTCACATCACAAAGATTCGCAGATATTGCCGGTCTGATTCCTTTCTTTTTATTCATTGCCATCGCTGTTGTTATTTTCATTTACGCTGGCATGGGCATGGAAAAATATAAATATATCGATTACGGAGTCGAAATACAGCCCGACATTCAGGGGATGATTAGACAAAATAATGAAGAATATCAATCAACCTTCGTCATGTCTATCATAATTGGAGTAATATTAATCATTTTATCGCCAATTACACTTATTATTATTTCTACTTTTACTGCTGATTCATCGATATATGGTGTGGTCGTATTACTTAGCATGGTAGCTGCAGCTGTGTATATCTTTATTTATAGCGGAATAAAAAAAGATGGATATCAAAAGTTATTAAAAATAGGGGATTACTCTAAGCAGCATAAAGAGCAAGACAAAGTCATAGCTGCAGTTTCAGTCATTATTTGGCCGTTGGCGGTTTGCATTTTCCTCATCACTGGTTTTGTTTTCCAAGCATGGGCAATTAATTGGCTCATTTTCCCGGTTGTAGCATTACTGTTTTCAATGTTTAGTGGAGCATATAAAATATTAAAAACAGATGGAAGGTAGGGATTCATTATCTGTTAGCGGTAATTGGCTAATCTTTTAAGTCGAGAAGCAAAGCAGGAAATTTCTCCATTACTTTCGGAGCAAGTTGACAGCATTTATTACATTGGTATTGATATGGAAGTGTTAAAAGGAAATTTGGAGATATTGTAAAATAGAGTAAAAATCTGGCTTTGGATAAGATCCATGTGCAACTGGATGTAACTGAACAAACAAGAGAAGATTTTCTTTTGGCCACGAAGATGGTAAAAACAATCTTAGGTGAAAAAGGCTATGATTATGAATTTTTCATCTATAACGGCAGTGATACAATATAGAAGGGAATAAAGCAAAAAGAAACGAGGCATATCATTGAAATGTTATGCCTCGTTTTCTTATCACTTAAGCTGTAAAATTACCATCATAGCTCAACATAATCGCTGATTTTACACCTGTTATACTAGAAATGTCATTGATGAATTTCATTTCCGCTTCTTTCACACGTATTTCATAGGTTACTTCATAATCATTGCCAGGCATGATTGATTTCGATTTAACTGTATGTTTTTGTGTATGACCAGAGATGATGTGCTCCAACGACTTTTCAATTGCAGATTCTGAATATTTCACTACTAAAAGATAAGGGTTTTCTACTTTAATGCGATTTACAAATATGATAATGACTAAAGCGATTAGGACCGAGCCTAATATAACAAGTGGGATAAATCCTGCGCCACACAAGATACCAGAGACGATTGCCCAGAATAAATACACAAGGTCCATGGGGTCTTTAATTGGCGTTCTGAAACGTACAATTGACAGTGCCCCAACCATTCCAAGTGACAATAGCACGTTAGATGAGATACCAATAATAATTAAGGCAGTTGCCATTGACATGACGATTAATGAGATATTAAAAGAGTGTGAGTAAATAACGCCGTTAAACGTTGTCTTATAAACAAAATATATGAATAGCCCGATCAAAAATGCGGTGGTTAAGCCAATGAGCGAATCGATAAATGAAAAGTTAGCTGTCTGCTCTACAATACTTGATTTAAAAATATCATTAAAATTAATTGTGTCCATGTTGTCTTCCTCCATAAATTAAGTGTATTAGTTTAGCCGTACATTCTGCTAATTTGATATTTGGAATACGTACCTTTTTGTCTGTCTCTAAGTTGTAGCAAGTGTTTAATAATATCTGGCAAAAATCCATCATATTTCACTTCTAAAACGACGATGTCAGGATTCGTTTCTACCATTGATAAATCGCGATTTAAGACATCATTATTTCGAAAGCTCGTCCGTATCGAGCTATCAAAGGTCACCCGTACATTACCAGGATCGTAGATAAAAACTTCTCGCTCATAATCTACTACTGTTACAGGTTTTAATTGAAACAAATGCATTTGAAAATATAATTCTTGCATGAGTAGTCTTGGATCAGTTTCCATCCAAGCGATGTTACCGGCTCGAATTTTTTCATATTCATCAGCAGAAATTCGACATTTTTGTTTATACGTTAAATTATTTCGTTTACTCTTTTTTTCTAAATTGATGTATTCGGTATTAAAATCGTATAAACGGACGCGAAATTTGTCTCGTTCATAAAAGCCTTCTTTTTTCTGGGTTAATACTTTGTTATCAAAATTGTCGAAATAGACGCTGCGAATCAGATATTTTCCATCCTTATTTGTATATGGGTCATTATCCATCACATATTTCAGTTTGTTTCTTAACAGATAGCAATCTATTTTTGTCATTTCATGCTTTAATTCATTGCGTCCTTTCACACCGTCTATCCCTAAGCTTATCTTTTTCATGTTATCCTGCTCCTTTTGCTACAGCCCTTCGATACACATTATTAAATACAAACCTTAAAGAAACCTTAAAGGTATTTTGGTAACGAATCGCAGGTTGAAAAGCTAGACACAAAAAAGACCACGGCACTCCGTGATCTCTACTTCGGTAATTTAACTTTAAACGTTGTTCCTTTGCTTTCGTTAGGGATAACTTTTATCGTTCCGTTATGTTTTTCTACAATCCACTGCGCAATTGAGAGCCCAAGACCTGTGCCACCTGTATCCCTGGAACGTGCCTTATCCTCACGGTAAAAGCGGTCAAAGATATGCTTGATATTGTCTTCTTTGATGCCGATCCCTGTGTCGCTTACTTCGATGACGAGCTTGTTATCTTGTTCATATGTTTTCAGCCCAATACTATCTTTCTCTGTTGTATACTTTAGAGCATTATCAATTAAAATAACGAGCAATTGATGCAATCGGGACTCATCGGCGTAAATCGTCAACTTACTATTTAAATTTAACCAGAATTGTTTGCCCTGTGATGCGGCAATTTCCATATATGGGTTACAAATCTTTTCAACAAATATATCTATTTGAATTTCATCTTTAACGATTGTTGTTTCGGCAGAGTCCGCTCGTGTTAATGTTAATAAATCAGATGTCATTTTCGATAATCGTCGTGTTTCCGACAAACTTAGTGCAATATTTTCAAACTTGTTGGCGATTTTTTCTTGCGGAGTTCTTAGCAACAGCTCTAGTTTATTTTGAATTATTGTTAATGGTGTTCGGAGCTCATGGGATGCATTCTCGACAAACTCGGTTTGTTTATTCCAAGATCTAATAATCGGATCCATCATTTTTTTTGAGAGCATATAACTTGCAGTAATTGATAATAAGATAAAGACAGTTGAACAAACAAAAATAAGCTGTCCAAAATTAGTAAGAATGGTTTGTTCAGCATCGACGTTTATCATAATTTGCGTGTATGCAACATCATTAGTTTCATCCGTCTCTTTTAATAAAATATATCTAAAATAGTACTCATCATTAATGGTTGTATTTGTGATCGTACCGACAGTTGTTGTATTCAATGGGTAATCTTGAAGATAATTTTCATAAAACAGCGTGCCAATTTCATTTTTATTTATAATTTCCCCGTTTGCGTTCCAATCAATGATCATGATCCGAGGATTAGCGTGATCGATTGGCCGATCATCAAGTCGATTTCGTTCAGGTGCGTTATTTGGTGGTGAAGCGTCAAATTCCATAAATGAATTGTCTGTTATCATTTCTTTAAATCTCGTTAACTCATTATCGGCTTCTCTAAACAGTGTGTTTTGCACCTGGGTGAAAATAATGATTCCGAAGATCGTAAAGATAACGGTGAAAGCGAGTAAGTTATATATCATGAACTTGAGCTGTTGTTTTCTAAATACCTTTTGCTTACCCATCGCTGTCACTACTTTCTGTCAGCATGTAGCCGAGCCCGCGAAACGTTTTAATATATTGGTCATAGCCAAATGTTTTCAAATTCTTCCTTAAGTTACTCGCGTACACTTCAACTACAGTTGTTGAGGTATCTGATTCAAATCCCCATATTCGATCAAATATTTGTTCCTTTGTTAATATTGTGTTTTTATTGTTGATCAAGTATTCAAGTAGGTCGAATTGCTTTCCATTTAACTTAATAAGCTCTTGATTAATTAATGCCGTTTTATTTTTTAAGTTTAATTGTAAATCCTTAAACGTTAACACATTTTCCTTTAACATTCCGCCAGCTCTTCGAACGATCACCTCTAGGCGTAGCAAAAGTTCTTCACGGTGAAACGGTTTAACTAAGTAATCATCTGCTCCTACTTTAAAACCTTGAATCTTATCATCGATGCCATCCTTCGCTGTTAACATCATAACCGGTGTGGTGATTCCTTTGATTCGAAGGTTTTTTAACACTTCATAGCCATTCATTTCTGGCAACATAATATCTAGAATGATTACATCAAAAATGTTTTGTTCTGCAAGATACAAGCCTTCCTCACCATCAAAAGCCTGCTCCGTTTCAAACATTTCCTCTGTTGTTTCTTTAATCGTTTCGGAAAGATGATGGTCATCTTCAATAATTAGTAATTTCATATGCTAAGCATTCCTTTTTCAATTTTTACGAGCCTTTGATTTGATATGTACGATTATAGAGACAATTGAAATAAATGCAACATGTTTTAAGTTTTAAGGTTTTGTTAAGGTTCATGTCCAATAATAGGCACCAAGGGAAAACAAGACCCTTTTAAGAATCAATTTCATACTTACAAAAAAGGAAAAGGAGATTAATCATGAACAATAAATCTAAATTGTATAAACTAGCAACAGCACTGACGTGTACAACGCTTTTATTTGCATGTACGAATAACGAAGCTAATCCAGATACAGCTCTATCAAGTGAAAACCAGACGGAAACAGAAGTTACAGAAACAGTCGCTACTCCTACTAACACGTCTATTGAAACAGTTAACTATAGCGAGGACGACTATTATAGTGAATGGAGTAGTGAGAATCCTACGTACATCGAATTAAACGGGACTAGTGCCAGCTACGATGGTCCTGGCGGTGTAGTCATCGAGGACAACATAATAGCAATTCGTACATCAGGTGTGTACGTATTGAGTGGAACGTTGGATGACGGCCAAATCATGGTCGATGCAGAAGACAAAGCAAATGTCCGCCTTATCTTAAATGGCGTTGATATAACAAGTAAAGATTCAGCAGCAATCAATATCGTACAAGCAGAAAAAACGATCATAAGTTTAGAAGCAGGTACGGAAAACATACTTACGGACGGGTCAGCCTATGTTTATGAAGATGATGAAACTGACGAACCAGATGCAGCACTGTTTAGTAAGGATGATTTAACGATTAACGGAACAGGTAGTTTAACAGTTCAAGGAAGTTACAACGATGGTATAGCTGGAAATGACGATTTGAAAATCGTTGAAGGAACAATTGTAGTGGATGCAGTCGATGATGGGATTATAGGTAGGGATTTATTAGCTGTTAAAGATGGAAGCTTTACGATCACTGCTAGTGGTGATGGATTAAAAGCATCTAATGATGAGGATGCGGAAAAAGGAAATATCGCAATTGAAGCGGGAACATTTGCAATCACTGCTGGAAGTGACGGTGCGCAGGCCGAAGCTTCTGTAATGATTGCCGGTGGTGAATATACGATTGTTTCTGGTGGAGGAAGTGCAAATGGCGAAACGCATACAGCGGAACGAGGAGGGTTTGCCGGACAAACAACGGCGACCACTGATTCCGAAACAGCAAGTACAAAAGGTATAAAAGCAGTAGCAGATGTAACCATAACGGGTGGAACATTTAACATCGATGCTGCTGATGATGGGCTTCATAGTAATGATACGTTAACGGTTGCTGGTGGAGATTTCACCATTGCAACAGGTGATGATGCTGTTCATGCCGATACATCGATTGTAACAACTGGTGGAATAATCGATGTGACGAAAAGCTATGAAGGGATTGAGAGTCAACAAATAACAATTGAGGACGGAACGATTCATATAGTAGCTAGTGATGACGGTATTAATATCGGTGGTGGTAACGATGGATCAGGATTGGATATGGGGGGCTCAACAAATGGTAAACTCATGATTAATGGAGGTTATATAGTTCTTCGTACAAGTGGAGATGGGTTAGATTCCAATGGTTCAATTGAAATGACAAGTGGAACAGTGATTGTTAATGGCCCCACAGAAAGCATGAATGGCGCGATTGATTACGATGGTAGCTTTGAGATGACTGGTGGCACGCTGATTGCAGCAGGAAGTTCCGGAATGACACAAGGTACATCAGATAGCTCAACACAAAATGGTGTGTTAATGACGTATTCTGAAACACAAGCTGCTGGAACCATATTGCACTTAGAAGATAGCAATGGAGAAGCAGTCGTAACTTTCGTACCGGAAAAAGACTATCAATCTGTGTTTATTAGCTCATCTCTATTAGCGCAAGACGGTTCTTACACATTGTACACAGGAGGTAGTTCTACAGGAAGTGAAGCTGATGGAGTTTATACAGGAGGAGTATACCAAGCTGGAACAAAAGTAGTCGACTTTACGATATCAGAGACGGTTACTTGGTTAAATGAATCTGGTATTACAACAGGAGGAGGCGCCGGTGGCTTTGGCGGTGCCGGAGCGCCTGCAGGTGGAGCTAATGGAATACCAGCAGACGGTGGTCAAAGACCTGCGCGAGATGGTGCTGATGGGGCTGGTATGTTGTCGGATATGGACCAAGAAACACGTGAACAGGTTGAAGCAATTATGGAGCAGCAAAGAAATGGGACAATTAACCAAGAAGAAGCACAAGCACAATTAGCAGAGCTTGGTGTTGATTTTCCAATAATGGGTGGAAGACCAAACTAACGAGTATAAAAGTGTAGAGGTAGTCACCATGCTACCTCTACTAATCTAATTAGAAATGTTTTACAATGAAGAAGAGATGTTTATATTGAAATTAATTCCAACTAAGATAAACAGTCAGTGGAATAGTTTCATATTCCTCCAAATTAATTTAGAATTAGATTCATATAATAAATCACAAATGTTAAGGGGAGATAAAATATATGCATCTAATAGAAGGAATAAAATCAAGAAAAAGCATCGGAAAAGTAAAACAAGATCCAGTTGAAAAAGAAAAAATTGAAGCATTGCTAGAATTAGCAACCTATGCACCAAACCATCATCTTACCGAACCATGGCGATTTTTTGTGATGACGGGTGAGGGGCGTAAAGTGTTGGGTAATGCTTATCGAGATATTGCGCTTGAAAAAGTTACTGACCCGACAGACGAAGCGATCGCCTTAATTGAAACAAAACAACATGGGAAGGCAAACCGAGCACCAGTTGTCATTGCGGTTGCAGTTTCCTTTAGAGGGCAAGAAGAAATCGAACGGATTGAAGACCGTGCAGCAACGTATGCTGCCATTCAAAACATGTTATTAGGTGCAAATGCAATGGGACTTGGAACAATTTGGCGAAGCGGTGCTCCCATGTATCACCCAACAATGAAACAAGCTTTCGGTCTGGGAGAAAATGATGAGTTAGTAGGGTTAATTTATATTGGTTATCCAGAAGTAGAACCAAAAGAAAAGCCAAGAAAGCCAGTTTCACAAGTGACAACATGGATGGAACAGTGATTGTAAATATTTTGAAATTATAACTAGCGGATTATTGGATGTAAATGTATGTAAATTTTGTGAACAAACAGGAAATAAACATAAAAAATTGGTATAATTAAATAGGAAAGTGCGTGTTTGTTATAGACAAAAATGATATGGTAGATAAGATGGGAAATCCAGATAAGCCATATTTACGTGAAATGACAGACCAAATAGAGATCAGAACCAGAGATTATCTAGGAAGTATAACGGGTTATTGAACCCTCAGTATTAAAGGTGACTATAGGATTATTTCATCTATAGTCGCCTTTATATATGTAAATGGAAAGGGTATATTATGAAAAAAAATAATCCGTGTAATCTAGAACGAAAAATCGAAGAAACGAGAAATCAAATGATTGAAACGATAAAAAAGAATGGTGTAAACGACCCGGAGACAATTAAGATTAGTCAAAAACTGGACAGCTTGCTAAATCAATTAAATAGAGGTTAGTGTAATAAAAAAAGCAATCATGCTATATGATTGCTCGATTAAAGAAGACTATCCTTTCACTTGTGAAACAGTCATTCCATCCCCAATAGGAATAAGTAAGGATTCCAACTTAGGATGTTCAGCGACAGTCTGATTAAACTTTTTCATAAATTCCGTATAACGCTTTGATTTTGACTCCGGGTCTACTACACTACCACCGGCAAGAACGTTATCTGCAACGATAAGCGCACCTGGTTCTGATAATCGAATGCAATACGCTAAGTAATTTTCATAATTCTCTTTGTCTGCATCAATAAAGAAAAAATCATACCGTGCTTGATTGGCTGCTAATCTTTCTAAACTTGATAGAGCTGGACCAGTTAAGTAGGTCACTTGATCACCAAAGCCAGCCTTACTTAAATTGTCGTGTGCTAGCTTTGCATATTTTTCCTCTAATTCAAGAGATGTTAAACTTCCTTTATCACCGAAGCCCCTAGCAAGACAAATACCGCTATATCCACCAAGCGCACCTATTTCTAATACATTCTTCGCTCCGTGAATCGAAATAAGCATCGTCAAAAGCTTTCCAGAAGATGGAGAAACGGAGATTGATGGCATGCCGTTTTGCTGTATTGATGAAATTACTTCATCCAATAGATTATCCTGTTTGTTAAAAATAGTATCAATATAGTTGTTGATTTGTCTCATGAAATCTCTCCCTATATATTAGGATTATTTGTAATCCAATTATCTACCCTACAATAATAAAATACAAATTATGTTTCTAAGAGCGATGAAATAATCTACATCTATGAGCATGTGGAATTACAACAAAAAGTTTAGCCACCTTAGTTTTGGTTGATACCACTAATGTCTAATTTTAAGTTAACCTTAATTTATAGAGTGAAGAAAATTGTGCCCGACAATGTTAAATTTTAAACAAGCCAACATTGTTACCGTAGAAGGAGGGTCTTAGTAATGAAAAAACAAGCATATAACCCATTTTTACCAAGTTATGAATATATTCCAGACGGTGAGCCGTACGTATTCGGTGATCGCTTATATGTATACGGTTCCCATGATCGATTCAATGGAAAGTTTTTTTGTATGAACGATTATGTTTGTTGGTCTGCTTCTGTTGACGATCTGAGTGATTGGAGATATGAAGGAGTTATTTATAGGAAAAAACAAGACCCGAAAAATAAATTTGGATTTAAACATATGTATGCCCCAGATGTCACACAAGGTCCAAATGGCCGTTATTATTTGTATTATGCACTTGTTTTTAGCAGTGAGATGGCGGTAGCGGTATGTGATACACCTGCTGGTAAATACGAATTTTATGGCTATGTCCGTAATCCAGATAATACGCTTTTATCAAGTGAAAAGGGAGATCCCTTCCTGTTTGACCCAGGGATTTTTGTTGATGATGATGGCAAAGTTTATTTATATTCTGGCTTCGCACCAAAGGACGGTTTACCGGCAATTGTAACCGGTGGAAAAAAACGCAAATTTGATGGTGGCTATGTGATTGAATTAGAAGCTGATATGAAAACGGTGAAGAATGAACCGAAGCTAATTTTGCCAAAAGTAGGGGAAGCAGCAGGGACCGGATTTGAAAATCATGAATTCTTTGAAGCAAGCTCGATGCGAAAAATAAACGATACGTATTATTTTATCTACTCTTCGATCAATGGGCACGAGTTATGTTATGCCACGAGCAAAAGTCCGACGGATGGTTTTGTCTTTGGTGGAACAATTATTAGTAATGGTGATTTATATATTAACGGTCATTCAGAAGATAAATATGCTTACAATTATATCGGAAACAATCATGGTAGTATCGTTTGTGTAAAAAAGCAATGGTATGTATTTTATCATAGACAAACAAACAGGCATCATTATTCTAGACAGGCACTAGCGGAACCGATTGAGATCAAAGAGGATGGGTCTATTGCGCAGGTCGAAATGACAAGCTGTGGTTTAAATGGCGGACCACTCCATGGAATCGGAGAATACGAAGCACGAATAGCCTGTCATTTGATGTCAGCTGAAGGCGCCGGTAGATATGGTACGTACTTTGGTAATGTCACGTTCAAAAATCATCCTTATTTCACCCAAACGGGAAAAGACAGGGAACATAACCCAACACAGTATATTGCCAACATGAGAGATGGGGCAATTACAGGGTTTAAATATTTTATGATCAAAGAATTGCAGGAAATAAGCGTTCAAGTACGAGCAACAGGTGCTGGTGAGATGTTAGTATCAACTTCGCTTGATGCGGAGCATTTTGCAAAAATTCCGATTAAGAAAAGTAAAGACTATACTAATTTCAGCACCAATGTACAACTGGAAAATGGGATAATGGCATTATATTTTACTTATAAAGGTACTGGGAAGGTAGATTTTAAGACATTTACTTTGAAATAGGTTTCAGAATGACGAACTAGTAAACATTATCATATTGTCCTAGAAAAAAGTTTTTTGTAAGGCGAGGTCATTAATGGCTGCGCCTTTTCTGTTTATTTTCAACTGTTACGCATCACCAATATACCAAAAATCAAAGCTGCTCTTTTTTAAAAGTGATGAAACTTTTCTTTTCTTATAACCGTAATGCTATTAACCTATTTTTTTTATGAACGACGGATAATAATCAATGAAATGAGGAGTTTCTGTGAGTGATATAAAATTAGCCAATCAATTAGCCCCTTCTTTTCCAACTATTCGAAGGATTTCCGAGACTATAAGTAATATTGTTGGTTTTGTAGTAATTGGAGTATTGTTTTGGCTTTATTATTTTTTTGCATGGCCAATCTGGGTTTTTTGGCTTTTAATCGGTTTAATCGTGCTCAGCGTAATCGGAGTAATTTGGTCGATCATAGAACCAGTATTGCTCTACCGAAGCTGGAGCTATCAGTATGATGATGAGTACCTTCAATTAAGCTATGGTATTTTGACAAAAGAGTGGGTAACCATTCCAATGACAAAAATTCAATCAGTTTCTACTAGTCAAGGACCAATTATGAAACGATATGACACCCGATCCATTAAAGTTGAAACAATGGGATCTGCCCATGTTATTCCTGCATTAGAGGAGAATCTCGCGCTACAGTTAAGAGGAATATTAGCTGAATATGCAAAGCTAAAGGAAGTCGATGAATAATGAGATATCATCCCTTAACAATAGTTTTTCGAATCTATAATTTAATTAAAAGTAGTTTACTGTTTGTTATTATCTTGTTTGTTATACAGAGAAATTCAGAGTTTTGGCTTTATGAGTATGGACGGTATGCTTTCTTGGCATTTGTTTTATGGCGGTTACTTTATATTGTGATGGCTTGGTTTGTTGAAACCTATGAATGGAAGGACCGTGCTTTCCATCTAAATAAAGGGATTTTTGTAAAGCACACGAGTACCATTCCATTTTCCAAAATTCAAAATGTGACAAGAAAAAAATCTGTATTTCATAAAATATTTGGACTGACTTCGTTAACCTTTGAAACAGCGATGGACGGGGAAGATGATAGCATCCATTTTGAAGTAATATCCAAAAAACAGACAAACTTTTTGCAGGATCTCGTCCAAGCAGGTGAAAGAAATGCAGACCGAGATGATATTGGGAGTGCAGAGACAGGACAATTGCAGGAAACAAATGATGAAGAGCCTATACAAGAACCATTGCGTAAAACAAACCGCACGGTACATTTTTCACCAAAACGAAAAGACTTATGGCAGGCCAGCTTTACTTCATTGAGTTTTCTTGCACTACTTCCGTTTGTCGGCGGTGCTTATGACTATTTACAACCTTTTTTACCAGAGACAGATCAGGTGGAGGGTTTATTTCAAGGATTGCTTGCGAATAGCTGGCTATTTTTTGCGATGATTGTGTTGGCAGTTATTGTAGCGGTTATTTTTGGAATGGTAAGAACGTTTATCCGTTATGGCAAATATGAGATTTCATCCGATACTAAGTATATCTATATTGATCGTGGTGTATTGAATGAAAGCTATTTTGCAATTGAAAAGAGGAAAGTGCAAGGTTTGGAAATAAATCAAACATGGGTAAAGCGAATATTTGGCCTTGCCGAAGTGAAATTAATTAGTTCTTCACAGCCTAAAATAGAAGATGGAGCAGTCAATGTGAACTCCCTCTATCCTTTTTTGCCGCTTGAAAAAGCATATAAGTTAATAGAGGATTTACTACCTGGCTATCAGTTACAAGTGGAAATGAACAGACTGCCAAGAAAAACCTTATGGATAAAATTGTTTAGACCAAGCTGGTTATGGATATTGGCAACAATCGGTTTATTTTATTTTAAACCAAAGTTTCTTCAATTGGATCAAGCTTGGTGGATCTTGAGTATTGGATTGTTGTGTATCATTGTAGTAAATCGTATCCTAGATTATCTGCATACAAGGTATGCCCTATCGTCAGACCAGGTGCAGTGGTGGCGTGGCGGCTTAACGAGTCGAATGTTTATAACAAAACGAAAAAATGTGATTGAGATGTCTTATTCACAAACGAGACTACAAAAACATTTTCAAATCGCTACCATTAATACAGTCAATCGCTCTAATCCCCCACACATTGAAACAATTAATGATATCCCGTTAACGTACGTACTCTCCATCCAGGATTGGTACCTAAAGCGTCGGGAGGATGTTCGGATTGAGGAAAGAGCTAATTAGAAGATGAGCTAAAGTAAAATATCAC
Organism: Radiobacillus sp. PE A8.2; assembly: GCF_045635475.1. Lineage (NCBI taxonomy): Bacteria > Bacillati > Bacillota > Bacilli > Caryophanales > Bacillaceae > Radiobacillus > Radiobacillus sp. PE A8.2. The sequence goes on from NZ_JBJGXI010000013.1 coordinate 38,399, forward strand.
ATATTAGTTTCTATTATTACTGCTAATAACTTCAATAAGGACCTTGAATGACTGTATGTCTATCAAGGTTCTATTCACATTTTTAGTTGACGGTTCACTTGCGAAAGAAACTATCATCCTAGCAGTAAGCAACTACACTGAAGAAAAAACGTACCGCGCATAATTCAACCTATAAAAAAACGTACGGCAACCACTGTCGAGAAAGTGAAATACACTCACTTAGCCATGTAACTCTGATGTAACTCTCTTATGTTCTAATATAACAAAGGAGGGTTTTTTTATGGCTACAGAGCAGGTGTTTCATCCTGGTTTAGATGGTGTGATTGCAGCGAAGACAGATATTTCTTATTTGGATGTTGAAAATGAACAGATTGTCATTCGTGGTTATGATTTAATCGAACTATCGAAACATGTGAAGTATCTCGATTTGGTGTATCTTTTAATGAATGATCGATTGCCGACGAACATAGAACGAGATGATCTCGATCAATCGTTAAAAGATGAATATCTTGTTCCTAATGATGTGATCTCGATTTTACAAATGCTACCGAAACAGATGGATAGTATGGATGCTTTGAGAACTGGAATATCGATACTTTCAGGGTTTGAAAATGAACTTGATGATCGATCACTTGAAGCAAACCGTAGAAAAACGATTCGATTGCTAGCCAAGGTACCCACTATTGTGGCCAATAGTTTTCGTGCCAAAATCAACAAAGAAGTAATCTCCCCCCGCAAAGATTTGTCATACAGTGCCAATTTCCTATACATGTTAACAGGCCAAGAACCCACACCAGCGGAAACTAAAGTATTTGACCAAACCTTAATGGTATACAGTGAGCATGAAATGCCAAATTCGACGTTTGCAGCAAGAGTGATTGCTTCGACCACGTCCGATATATACGGTGCGCTAACAGGTGCCGTTTCATCTTTAAAAGGTAAATTACATGGAGGAGCGAATGAAGCAGTAATGGAGATGCTGCTTGAGGCTAGGAATGTAGAAGGTATGGAAGCACTTATTATGAAAAAACTGCAAAACAAACACAGAATAATGGGCTTTGGTCATCGCGTTTACATGAAAAAGATGGATCCTCGTGCCACATTAATGAAGGAAGCCGTTTTAGATTTAGTCCAGGAAAAGGGGAATAAAGAACTTTACGACATGTGTGTCGTGGGTGAAGAAGTGATGAAGCAAGAAAAAGGTCTATATCCCAACCTTGATTATTATGCTGCGCCGGTCTATTATCTGCTAGGCATACCGATTGAATTGTACACGCCGATTTTTCTTGCTGCACGAACGATTGGTATTTGTGCTCACGTTATCGAGCAACATGCTAACAATCGTTTATTTCGACCACGCGTAGATTATACAGGTCCAAGAAACTTGCACCCATAACAAAAAAAGAAAATCGTTTTAATTGGAAGGAGTAAACATGTTATGCCGACAAAAGAAAATCAAACAGATCCACTTTTAGTAGAAATTGCAGATTATGTACTGGACAAGAAAATAGACAGCGAGGGAGCGTATCAGACAGCACGATATGTGTTAATGGATTCGATCGCTTCTGGATTACTAGCCTTAAATTATCCGGAATGTACCAAGCACCTCGGACCAATTGTACCGGGAACGGTTGTGCCAAATGGGGTTCGTGTGCCAGGAACATCTTATCAATTGGATCCGGTACAAGGTGCGTTTAATATTGGCTGCATCATCAGGTGGCTCGATTACAATGATACATGGTTAGCTAAAGAATGGGGCCATCCATCTGATAATCTGGGCGGGATTTTGGCCATTGCAGACTATATTAGTCGGGAGAACATAGCAGAAGGAAAGCAACCATTGACGATCAAAGATGTGCTAACAGCTTCGATAAAGGCACATGAAATTCAAGGTGTATTAGCACTTGATAATAGCTTTAATCGCGTTGGATTGGATCATGTACTTTTGGTGAAAATCGCTTCAACTGCAGTTGTAACTGAACTGCTTGGAGGAACGAAACAGGAAATTATTAATGCGGTGTCTAATGCATGGATTGATAATTCTAGTTTACGGACGTACCGCCATGCACCTAACACCGGTTCTCGAAAATCCTGGGCAGCAGGAGATGCTACGAGCCGAGCGGTTAGACTGGCGATGATGGCACTGAAAGGTGAGATGGGCTATGCTTCGGCATTATCAGCTCCTACGTGGGGATTTCAGGATGTTCTGTTTAAAGGAGAAGAACTCACGCTTGCTCGACCACTTGATTGTTATGTGATAGAAAATGTTTTGCTGAAAATTGCATTTCCTGCAGAGTTTCACGCACAAACAGCTGTTGAATGTGCGATACAACTCCACGGAGACGTACTAAATCGTCTAGAAGATATAGATGAAATCGAATTAACCACACATGAGGCGGCCATTCGAATTATCGACAAGACTGGTCCGTTATACAATCCTGCTGACCGTGATCACTGCTTGCAATATATGGTGGCGATTGGTTTAATTTTTGGTCAACTAACAGCGGATCATTATGAAGATAAAATTGCACAAGATCCTCGTATTGATAGATTGCGAGGAAAAATGACGGTCGTTGAAAATAAAGCGTATAGTAAAGACTACCTTGATCCGGATAAACGATCAATCGCAAATGCGGTACAGATTCGGTATAAAGATGGTTCGCAATCAGAAAATGTTGTGTGTGAATATCCAATTGGACATCATCGCCGCCGGAAAGAAGGGATTCCATTATTAATCGATAAAGTGGAAAACAGTCTGAAAAGTCGGTATCCTAAAAAACAAACTGATAACATCATGACACTGATGATGGATCACGATCGCTTAGAAGAGGTAGCTGTTTCTGAATTTATGAAGATGCTGATGATTTAAATGTAATTGCGATGAAGGGATGAATATTGTGGCTTGGTTAATAGAAGAGGAAAAAAGTCAAAAACAATTAGCAACACAATTTTTACAGCAAATCACGACAAATACGATACTTAAAATACCTGGAGCGCATGATGGGATGGCCGGTCTTGTTGCCAAACAAACAGGTTTTGAGGCACTCTACTTATCTGGAGCTGCCTATACCGCAAGCAGAGGCTTGCCGGATTTAGGTATAGTTACTTCCGATGAGGTGACCGCGCGAGCACGCGACTTGATTCGTGCCACCCAACTTCCATTACTTGTCGATATCGACACCGGATATGGTGGAATTTTAAATGTTGCAAGGACCGCTAAGGAAATGGTCGAAGCAAAAGTTGCTGCTGTGCAGATTGAGGATCAACAATTATCGAAAAAATGCGGACATTTGAATGGCAAAAAGCTGGTTTCAGTAGAAGAAATGATGCAAAAGATTAAAACAATCAAACAGGTTGCTCCTTCACTCGTAGTAATTGCCAGAACAGATGCCAAAGGAGTTGACGGAATCGAAGCAGCAATTGACCGTGCCAAAAAATATCTAGAAGCAGGCGCTGATGCTATATTTCCAGAAGCATTGCAAACAGAAGAAGAATTTCGTCATGTTAGTGAGCAAGTAAAAGCACCATTACTCGCGAACATGACAGAGTTTGGTAAAACACCTTATTTTACAGCAGACCAATTTCAAAGTTTTGGATATAGTATGGTCATCTATCCAGTTACTGCTTTGCGCGCAGCGGCGAAAGCATACGAAAACGTGTTTCAAGAGATTTTTGAAAAAGGAACCCAAGTGGATGTGTTAGATTCGATGCAAACGAGAAGTGAATTATATGAAACAATAAACTACTATGACTATGAAAGATTAGATGAGAAAATAGCTCGGACGGTTTTGCCCGACGAGGAATAGAAGTAATTTTATAAATGCCCTTACAGTTGTGTGTAAGGGTATTTTTTATGTGTTAGGAACGCGAATAAAACAGATTATTTGTCTCTAATCGATAAAATCTGTATAATAAATTACGGAAAGTAACTTAGTTATAATAAATAACTATAAAGCGTATTATACAACTTGGAGGAATCAAACTATGTCAAAGCTTAACATCGGTATTATTTTAGGAAGTACGCGTCAAGGACGAGTAAGCACACAAGTAGGGGAATGGGTAAAGGAAGTAGCGGATAAACGCAACGATGCAAATTATGAGATTGTAGATATTGCTGATTTCAAACTACCATTTTTAGGTGAAGGCACCGGGCAAGAGCCAGGAATTGCCGCTTGGAACGATAAGCTTGGTAACTTTGATGGCTTCGTTTTCATCGTTCAAGAATATAATCATAGTATCACAGGCGCACTGAAAAACGCACTTGATTCTGCTCGTGAACCGTGGAATAACAAAGCAGCCGGTATTGTCAGCTACGGCTCAACAGGTGGTGCGCGTGCCGCTGAACACTTACGTGGGATTTTAGGTGAATTAATGATTGCTGATGTTCGAGTTCATCCAACACTTTCATTATTCACTGATTTTGAAAACTTCAGTGTATTCAAGCCGGCGGAATTACATTTGCAAAATGTCAATACAATGCTAGACCAAGTCAATGCTTGGAGCGGAGCCTTAAAAACGATAAGATAAAACAAAAGAACCTATGCATGGATTTGCCATGCATAGGTTCTTTACATGTTAGCTGAAATAAGGTTTATTTGATTATACTAGAACAGAATTTGTACGAAACCAAGATCACGAGTAATATCATTGACGGTAGACTAGTAGTTTTAGGAAAACCACTCGATATCTTCCCTGTTGACAAATTACCCTAATGGGTATATAGTTGGTTTTGTGTTGAAATAAGCACAAAAGTTAAACGAATTTTTTTTACGATGAATTATACCTGCATGGGTATTGTAAAACTTTTAGGAGGATTCACATGACGGAGAAGAAAAAAACAACAATCGTTTTATTTAGTGGTGATTATGATAAAGCAATGGCAGCCTATATCATTGCTAACGGTGCTGCTGCTTATGATCATGAAGTGACCATTTTTCATACCTTTTGGGGATTAAATGCACTAAGGAAAGATGAAAATATGGATGTAAAAAAAGGGTTTTTGGAGAAAATGTTCGGCAAGATGATGCCGAGAGGTGCAGATAAGATGGGCTTATCCAAAATGCATTTTGCTGGCTTTGGACCAAAGATGATTAAAAGTGTTATGAAAAAACATAACGCCATGAGCTTACCGAGCTTAATAGAAATGGCTCAAGAACAAGAAGTTAAGCTCGTTGCATGCACGATGACAATGGATTTGTTAGGTCTACAAAAGGAAGAATTATTAGATGACATTGATTATGCAGGTGTAGCGGCGTATCTAGGTGATGCAGAAAATGGCAATGTAAACTTGTTTATTTAATGCTATTATTTCAATCATTCCGTGATCAGAGGAAATGAAAACCGAGTTAAACACTAAAACTAGACTACAGTGCTGTCAACATCTAAGACGCATGAACAGCTGGAGATAAGAAGGAGCATACGTAATGAAACAATATGCAGCAATCGAAGTACAAAAGCTAGTCGAAGCAGATAAAGCCCAACACATCATTGATGTAAGAGAAGTAGATGAAGTGGAAACTGGCAAAATCCCTGGCGCCATTCATATCCCACTTGGATTACTCGAATTTAGAATGCATGAATTAGATAAATCAAAAGAATATATTTTGGTTTGTCGTTCTGGAGGAAGAAGTGGTCGTGCCGGACAGTTGCTAGAAAGTCATGGATTTAACGTTATTAATATGGATGGCGGTATGTTAGCTTGGCAAGGGAAAATCGAATAGTTTATATTTTTTTGAAAAAATAAATACTGGTTAGGGTATAAGAGGAGGGTTTTTTAATGGAAAAGTTACACGCAGATATCATAGTAGATGCAAAAGGGCTTGCTTGTCCGATGCCAATTGTGAAAACAAAAAAAGTAATGAAAGAAGTGCAATCTGGAAACGTGGTAGAAGTGCAAGCTACAGATAAAGGTTCACGAGCAGATCTTCAAGCATGGGCACACAGTGCTGGCCATCAATATTTGGGTACCCTTGAAGAGGGAGATGTGTTAAAGCACTTTCTTAGAAAAGCTACTGAGGAAGAACAATTCGTTCAAACCCATCCGAGCATTTCCAATAATCAAGAACTTGAAAAAAAGCTAGCAGCAAATGATAATATTGTCGTTCTTGATGTAAGAGAAGCAGCGGAATATGCGTTCAATCATATACCGGAAGCTAAAAGTATCCCGCTAGGTGATTTGGATGCGCGCAGTAAGGAACTAAATAGAGACGATGAGATTTATGTTGTATGTAGAACAGGTAGTAGAAGTGATCTTGCTGCGCAAAAATTAACAAACTTAGGATTTTCTAAAGTTATTAATGTTGTACCAGGTATGAGTGAGTGGACTGGAAAGACAGAAACTTTAAAGTAGGAATATATTTTTTTGAATAAAGTTATACCCAGGGAGGTAATGTGAATGACCGTAAATACAATGACAGCTAAAGATCTAACTGAAAAAATAGTAGATAAACAACCGTTATTCATTTTAGACGTTCGGAATCAAGAGGATTTTGCTGATTGGAAAATAGAAGGTGCTAATTTTGAATACTTGAATATTCCATACTTTGACCTATTAGATGGAGTAGAAGAGATTATCGAAAACATTCCTGCGAACAAAGAGATTTTAGTAGTGTGTGCGAAAGAAGGCTCTTCTGTCATGATTGCTGAAATGCTTTCAGAAGAAGGAATAACCGTTTCTTACCTTCAAGGTGGCATGAAAGCATATAGCGAACACCTTGAACCTGTTAAAGTTGGAAACCTAACAGGAGGTGGAGAAATATATCAATTTGTTCGAATCGGTAAAGGGTGTTTATCTTACATGATAATCTCGGATGGTGAGGCAGCAATAATCGATGCGACACGTATGACGGAGGTTTTTATAGATTTTGCTAACAGTAAAAATGCTAGTATTACAAACGTGCTGGATACACATTTACATGCAGATCACATTTCCGGTGGAAGAAAAATTGCAGAAGCTACAAATGCGACCTATTGGTTACCTCCAAAAGATGCAGACGAAGTAACGTTTGACTATGCACCTTTGGAAGATGCTACTGTCGTCAAAGTCGGAAGCAATGCTATTCATATTCACGCGTTATATTCACCAGGACACACGATTGGTTCTACATCATTTGTAATCGATGATGAATATCTGTTGTCAGGAGATATTCTCTTTATTGACTCGATCGGTAGACCTGATTTAGCTGGAAAAGCGGATGACTGGGTAGGCGATTTAAGAGACAGCTTGTATTCCCGCTACCGAGAATTATCGGAGGAATTAATTGTGCTTCCTGCGCACTTTATGATCATGGATGAATTGAATGATGATGGTAGTGTTTCAGCAAAACTAGCTACACTGTTTGCTAACAATCATGGTCTGAAAATAGAGGATGAAACAGCTTTTAGAAGTCTAGTAACAGAAAATTTACCACCGCAACCGAATGCGTATCAAGAGATTCGTGAAACAAATATGGGGAAAGTTACTCCGGATGAAGAAAGACAACGTGAAATGGAAATCGGTCCAAATCGTTGTGCAGTTAGATAGATATTAAGAAACTTAGGAGGATGAAAAATGGAAATAGCAAAAGTGTTAGATGCAAAAGGATTGGCGTGTCCGATGCCAATCGTTAAAACGAAGAAAGCAATAAACGAATTACAGTCAGGCCAGATATTAGAAATACATGCAACAGATCAAGGAGCTAAAAGTGACCTAACTGCATGGGCAAAGTCTGGCGGACATGAATTGATAAACAACACAGAAGAAAATGATGTATTCAAATTTTGGATTAAAAAAGGGTGATTTAATTAAAGGGAACCAGGTTTGGTTCCCTTTTGATAGGGGGAAGTAGGATGGATTTCGAATTTATTATTACTATATTTATGATTGGATTTGTTGGTTCTTATATTTCTGGCATGTTAGGTATTGGTGGTTCGATTATTAAGTATCCGATGCTTTTATATATTCCACCATTGTTTGGTGTTGCAGCTTTTACAGCACATGAAGTATCAGGGATTAGTGCGATTCAAGTGTTGTTTGCAACAATTGGTGGGGTTTGGGCTTATCGTAAAGGCGGTTATTTAAACAAATCGTTAATTTTGTATATGGGTATTAGTATTTTGATTGGTAGTTTTATAGGTGGATATGGGTCGAAATTTTTTTCAGAGGCAGGTATTAATATAACTTATGGTATGTTAGCGGTTATTGCGGCAGTGATGATGTTCGTACCGAAAAAAGGAATAGATGATATTCCACTTGATCAGGTTAGTTTCAATAAAGGCTTAGCTGCAATACTTGCTTTAATAGTCGGTGTTGGGGCAGGGATTGTAGGTGCTGCAGGCGCATTCTTGCTTGTGCCAATTATGCTTGTCATACTGAAAATCCCAACTAGAATGACGATTGCTAGCTCATTAGCTATAACCTTCATCTCATCGATCGGTGCAACAGTCGGTAAAATCACAACAGGGCAAGTAGATTATTTCCCCGCTTTTATTATGATTGTCGCTAGTCTCATCGCTTCACCACTTGGAGCGATGCTAGGAAAAAGAGTGAATACGAAGGTATTACAAGTGATATTAGCTATCTTAATAGCTGGTACAGCTCTAAAGATTTGGGTAGATATATTATAAATGGAATGAGAGGAGGTTAACCGGGTGATGTACGATGCTCAAGTAAAGAATAGAGTAAAAAGAATCGAAGGACAAGTAAGAGGAATATTACGAATGATGGATACGATGCAGCATGCAGAGATCTTGTAACGCAAATGGCAGCAGTCAGAAGTGCAGTTGATAAGACAATGGCGTTAGTTGTTAGCACGAACCTTGAACAATGTATCCGAGCAGAACAGGATAAAGGGGCAAGTGCAGAAGAATTTATTAATGAAGCAGTGCGTTTACTTGTGAAAAGCAGGTAAAAATTTTGTTTTTTGTATACCGGTATTGGTATGCGTGTTATAGATAGGTACTATTTGGGGTAAGTAAGGCACAGAATAAATTCTAAGACCAAGAAAATAAGGTGGCAACAACCTATCAAATACGTCCGATTCCTACCTCCTACATGATAGATTCGAATGGTGTTATTCAAAACAGAGCTTTCGGACCAATGAATTATGAAATGATGGTATCTCAATTTGAGCACTTGGAATAAAAAGCTGAACTACAGGGACGGGCGAAAAGAACCACCTGTCTCTGATTCGTTCGAGTGATAGATAATTTGATTAGAATTGAAAAAAGCTACTAATGACGAGGTGCAAATAGCATCACAGATACACCAACGATACAGATTCCAGCACCAACCCAATCATATAAATCTGGTGCTTTTTTATCGACTCCCCACCCCCATAGCACGGACAAGATGATAAATACACCGCCATATGCGGCGTACACTCTACCGAATGATGGAAAGCTTTGAAAGGTAGCAATCACACCATATAAAGCTAATGCGATTCCGCCACCAATCCCCCAGTATAACGGTTTTCCTTCTCTTAACCATAACCAAATCAAATAGCCACCACCAATTTCTGCTAGTCCAGCAACGATAAACAAACTTATAGCGTAGATCATTTTGAAGCCCTCCTAAAGTCGTTACAGACATATCTTTTACTATATCAAAAGATGAGGTGAAAAACTTTTAATAATGTCCCGAGCTTTTAGCTTGAATATATAAGTAAATAGTTATATAGTAATAAGCGGATGAACAAGGAGGTGTTGTGATATGTTACAAACAGCAATTGAAATGGATAAGGCGGCTATGGTCCTAAAATTGTTAGGAGATAAAACACGCTTAACAATGGTAAAGCTACTTGAAAAAAATGAGTGCTGTGTTTGCGAGTTTGTGGAGATTTTTCAAGTTAGTCAGCCTTCAATTAGTCAGCACCTTCGTAAATTAAGAGATGTCGGCTTAGTAAAAGAAGAAAGAAAGGGGCAATGGATCTTTTATTCTTTAAACAAACAGAATGAGCATTTCCCTTTTGTTGAGCAACTTCTTCTTCAACTGCCAGATCAAGATTTTAAATTAAAAGAACTAGAAGAAAAGGGTACACGAATTACGTGTTGCTAATTGGGGGGAAATGATTTGTCAGGATCGGTTATACTAGCATCGTTAATTTTTTTGGCTACTTTAGTACTTGTAATATGGCAGCCAAAAGGGCTATCGATTGGATGGTCTGCATGTGGTGGAGCGGTTGTTGCTTTACTCGTAGGTGTTGTAGGTTTTAGCGATGTAATAGAAGTAACAGGAATTGTTTGGAATGCGACACTAGCTTTTGTTGCTATTATACTTATTTCGTTAATTTTAGATGAGATTGGCTTTTTTGAATGGGCTGCGCTTCATATGGCAAGAGCAGCCGGTGGTAACGGGGTAAAAATGTTCGTCTATGTTAGTTTACTAGGCGCAGTTGTTGCGGCCTTTTTCGCTAATGATGGCGCGGCATTAATTCTTACACCAATTGTGTTAGCAATGGTGCGAAATTTAAATTTTAAAGAAAAAATGATTTTCCCATTTATTATGGCGAGTGGATTTATCGCAGATACAACGTCCTTACCGTTGGTCGTTAGTAACTTAGTTAACATTGTATCTGCTGATTATTTTGGAATTGGCTTTGTTGAATATGCTTCGAGAATGATTATTCCAAACTTTTTCTCACTGGCAGCTACTATTGGGGTGTTATTGCTTTATTTTAGAAAAAGTATTCCTAAGCATTATGATTTATCCCAACTTAAGGAGCCAGTAAAAGCAATTCGTGATGTTAAGATGTTTCGACTTTCCTGGTACGTGCTTGGGGTATTACTAATTGGCTATTTTATTAGTGAATTTATTCAGGTCCCTGTATCGATCGTGGCTGGCATTATTGCGATTTTCTTTATTTTAATGGCGAGAAACAGTAAAGCGGTTGATACAAAAGCAGTGATCAAGGGCGCACCGTGGGCGGTTGTATTTTTCTCGATTGGTATGTATGTTGTTGTATTTGGCTTGAGAAATGCCGGGCTCACTGATGTTTTAGCAAAGGTTATTCAAGCAAGTGCAGATCAAGGATTGTTTGTAGGTACGGTTGCGATGGGCTTTATAGCTGCAATCTTGTCTTCAATCATGAATAATATGCCGACCGTTATGATTGACGCGATCGCAATTGCAGAAACGAACACGTCCGGTGTTATGCGAGAAGCACTAATCTATGCCAACGTGATCGGGTCAGATTTAGGTCCGAAAATTACACCAATTGGGTCTTTAGCGACGCTATTATGGCTTCATGTGTTATCACAAAAAGGAGTCAAGATTTCATGGGGAACGTACTTTAAAACAGGAATCGTATTAACGATACCGATTCTATTTATTACATTAATCGGACTTTATCTAACATTATTAATGCTTTAAATTAAAAGGAGGAAATTAACAATGGCTAAAAAAACAATTTATTTCTTATGTACGGGTAATTCTTGTCGAAGTCAAATGGCTGAAGGTTGGGCAAAAAATTATCTTGGTGATGAGTGGGAAGTGAAAAGTGCTGGAATTGAAGCACATGGCTTGAATCCCAATGCAGTTAAAGCAATGAATGAGGTAGAAATTGATATTTCTAATCAAACGTCTGATATTATTGATCCAGATATTTTAAACAATGCGACATTAGCTATTACACTTTGTGGAGATGCTGCCGACAAGTGTCCAATAACCCCTCCAAGCGTTAAACGTGAGCACTGGGGATTTGACGATCCAGCGAAAGCAGAAGGAACAGATGAAGAAAAATGGCAAGTGTTCCAACGTGTTCGTGACCAGATAGGAGAACGAATTAAGAAATTTGCAGAAACTGGGGAATAATAAGATAGTCAGGGGCGAAAAATAACATTACGCAATCCCTGACTGTTTTTTTGAAGATTGTGCATGCTTAATTTATTATACAGACTAAGTATGTGACATTTAACGGATAAAGGTATCGGGTATAAAGAATAACTAAAGATGGAGGGTTGATCATGGAAAAAGTAGTAATTTTAGGAACGGGACCAGCAGGATTAACAGCAGCAATTTATTTAGCTCGAGCAAATATGAACCCCGTTGTCATTGAAGGTGCAGAGCCAGGGGGACAGCTTAGTTTAACGACAGAGGTTGAAAATTTCCCTGGGTTTATCGATGGTGTGATGGGACCAGAATTAATCGATAATATGAGAAAACAAGCAGAAAAATTCGGCGCTGTTTTCAAAAATGGTTGGGTAACAGATGTTGATGTTTCCAAACGTCCTTTTACTTTAGAGGTTAGCGGAATTGGACAACTACAAACGCAAGCATTGATTATCTCGACAGGTGCGTCTGCGAAAATGTTAAATATTCCAGGTGAAAAGGAAAATGTCGGTCGTGGAGTTAGTACGTGTGCGACGTGTGATGGATTTTTCTTCCGAGGTAAAAAAGTTGTGATCGTTGGTGGTGGCGATTCTGCAATGGAAGAAGCAAATTTCCTTAGTAAGTTTGCTAGTGAAGTAGAAATTGTCCATCGTAGAGATGAATTACGGGCTTCAAAAATTATGCAAGACCGTGCTAAAGAAAATGAAAAAATCACATGGAATTTGAACAAGACGCCTGTCGAGGTCGTTAGTGAGGATAACAAGGTAAAAGGCTTAGTTGTTAAAGATAATCAGACAGGTAAAGAAGAATTAGTTGAAACAGATGGGCTATTCATTGCGATTGGACATAATCCAAATACTGAGTTTCTAAAAGGAAAATTGAAAACCGATGACGTTGGCTACATTGACGTTGTACCAGGAACAACCGAAACGAATGTACTTGGTGTGTTTGCTTGTGGAGATGTGCAAGATAACAAATATCGTCAAGCAATCACCGCAGCTGGCACAGGCTGTATGGCGGCACTGGACGTAGAACGATACTTAGAAGGAAATGCCGCACAAGACTGGAGTATTTCATTAGGTGGAAGAGCTGACAAATAACTCCTATTGGTTTTATGGTGTCAATAGCACTTGGACATTTTTCCTAAGTGAGGTTGACACCATCTTGTGTTTTTAACTCATCTTTTCTAGTTGTCGCAAATGGACGAATTATTCTCAATCATGTATTCTATATGAGGATTAATTTGAATTTTTTATTTTGGGGATAAGAGAAGGTGTAAGAGATGGCAGTACCGAGTTTTAATCGTAGGACAATTGTTGCACTGCTTTTAGCAGGGGCATTTATTGCGATATTGAATCAAACGTTAATGATTACGGCGATTCCTCCAATTATGGAGGAGATGGGGATTACAGCAAATACGGGGCAGTGGCTAACGACTGTGTTCATGCTTGTTAGTGGGATTATGATTCCTGTTAGTGCCTTTTTATTAGAAAAGTTTACGACAAGACAGCTATTTATAACAGCGATGAGTATTTTTGCCGCAGGTACACTTGTTGCTGGTATTGCGCCTAACTTTTCGATTTTACTAGTAGGTCGAGTTATCCAATCTGTTGGTGCAGGTGTGATGCTTCCATTAATGCAGACTGTGTTTTTAATGATTTTTCCTGTTAATAAACGTGGAGCTGCGATGGGGTTAATTGGGCTTGTTATCTCTTTCGCGCCGGCAATCGGTCCTGCATTATCCGGTTGGGTGACCGAGCATTATTCATGGAGAGTGTTATTTTTCATTATTTTACCGATTGCTTTAATTGATATTATTATTGCGATTTTTGCGCTTAAAAACGTAACCGAATTAACAAATCCGAAATTAGATGTTGTATCGATAATATTATCTTCGTTTGGATTTGGTGGTCTTTTGTATGGGTTCACGTCAGCTGGGAATAACGGCTGGTTTCATATTATTACGATCGTGTCACTGTTAGTTGGTGAAATAGCTCTTATTATATTCATTTTAAGACAGTTAAGGTTAAAACATCCGATGCTCGAGTTCAGAGTGTTTACGTATTCGATTTTTCCATTTGCCGTCATTGTCGGCATGATCGTATTTATGGGACTAATTGGTGTCGAAACATTAATTCCGCTCTACATGCAGAACATGCGGGAATTCAGTGCGTTTGAAGCTGGTCTAGCTTTACTTCCTGGTGCACTCATCACAGGCTTTATGTCACCGATTACTGGACGAATTTTTGATAAAATTGGTGCGAAAAAATTGGCAATGGTGGGGTTATCGATCATTACTGTATCATCGCTTGCATTTACAAGACTGGACACTTCAACGAGCTTAGCATTTATGACGACGATGTACGGGATTCGAATGTTCGGTCTGTCGATGGTAATGATGCCGATTGCTACAGCTGGATTAAATCAACTTCCGAAAAAATTAATCCCGCACGGTGCGGCGATGGATAACACGATGAGACAAGTTGCTGCATCTGTCGGAACAGCAATTCTAGTTACAGTGATGACATCATCAGAAACGGCTGCTGCTCAAACAGAAATTGCCAATCCAGATATATTTGGTGCCAATGTTGCGTTTGTTGTTGTAGCTGCCTTGTCCTTGGTCGGTTTAATTATTTCCTTCTTTATTAAAGATAGTCGTCCTTCTGAAGAAGAACTGGAACAATTGTATGAAGAAAAAATGAAGCAAAGAGGGTAGCATGCTCTCGGGATTAAGGCGTTTCTCAGACTAGGAGAAACGCCTTTTCGCATTTATAATAAAAGTATCGTTAACAATCTGAAGGAGGGAGTGCAGTTGCACATACCAAAGTCATTTAAAGAAAAAATTACTAATACGTTTGGCGAACAAGGTCATGACTGGTTAGCTAGATTAGAAACTACAGTACAAAACTATGCGGACCACTGGCAATTAAGTCTCGAAGGTCCAGTTGGAAATCTCTCTTATAACTATGTGGTAAAAGCTAAGGATAACCAAGGAGTTCCGGTAATTCTAAAACTAGGTATTCCAGGTTTTGATTTCACAAATGAAATAAAAACGGTTCAAGCATATCACAGTGTAGGCTGTGCAGGACTATTAAAATCAAACCCAGACGGTGGCGCTATGCTATTAGAACAGCTTGTACCAGGTACGATGCTTAAAGCGGAAGTGAATGAGCAAGTTGCCATTGAGCAATTTGTCAAGGTGTGGAAAGCAATACGTAGACCTATTTCAACCGGATTAGATTGTCCAACAATTTCTGACTGGGCGAAAGGGCTCAAGAGGTACCTAGCGAATTTTTCAAACGAAGACGGGCCAATTATCACGGACCATATAAAATTAGCATATACATATTTCAAGCAAATTAGCGAGACAAGCGAGAAAGCTGAGCTGCTTCATGGTGATTTACATCATCAAAATATTTTATTTTCAGAAGAAAAAGGTTGGCTTGCGATTGATCCGAAAGGGGTAGCCGGTGACCGTTATTTTGATTTAATATCTTTTTTAGTAAATGAGCTGCACAATAAAAGTAATCCCAAAGAAATTTTGGGAAATAGAGTAGACGCTCTAGTCTCTGTTTTGGATTTAGATCGGGAACGTTTACTCAAGGCTGCTTTTGCGATGGCGACTCTTTATGCTTGCTGGGGAATTGAGGACAAGGATCCAGAGTGGGAGAATAGTTATTTATATGCGCAGTGGTTCGCACAATTTTAAATGAGTAAAATAACAAAAAACGTTTCTTTTAAAGGAGCGTTTTTTTCGTTTCATACTAAACAAAAACGGGAACGAAGATGGATATGTGAACAAATTCTAACAACTGTGATATTTAGTACGTTAAAGTGTGAATAAACGGTTTTAAATGATAGGATTAACGAGAGAATAATTCATGCAAAGCAATATAAGATAGCATGCAAACGGAAATACATAAGTAATTCTATGTTCAATATTTCACTATGGTTTCATTAAAGGGAGGTTTAATGATTGCTAGAATTTGATACGCTATTAATGAGTAGATTATTAACAGTTTTGACATTAGGATTTCATATTATTTTTGCCACCATTGGTGTTGGTGTGCCACTGTTTATTTCAATCGCTGAGTTTATTGGAATAAGAAAAAAAGATGTTCATTATCATATGTTAGCAAAAAGATGGGCACGGGGGTTTGTGATCACTGTTGCGGTTGGTGTTGTAACCGGAACGGCTATTGGATTGCAGCTGTCGTTAATTTGGCCAAACTTTATGCGCGTTGCAGGTAACGTGATTGCGTTACCGTTGTTTATGGAAGTATTCGCATTTTTCTTTGAAGCGATCTTTCTTGGGATTTATTTGTATACATGGGACAGATTTAAACCAATTGTTCACTGGTTGCTATCAATTCCTATTGTCATCGGTGCTAGCTTTTCAGCAATCTTTATTACGACTGTCAATTCGTTTATGAACACACCAGACGGATTTGAAATAAACAAAGGGGAGTTAGCTGCGGTTAGTCCCATTGATGCGATGTTAAGTGCATCAACACCGACGAGAGTTTTCCACGTGCTTGGTGGCTCATACTTAACTTGTGCTGCATTGCTGGCATCGATTACTGCCTTTGTGATGTTATTTAAAAAAAGTTCTGATTATCATAAAAAAGCGTTAAAGCTGACGGTAACAGCTGTGTTTGTGTTTTCTTTATTAACAGCCTTGGCTGGTGATTTGTCTGCAAAATTTTTAGCGAATCATCAAGAAGAAAAGCTGGCTGCGGCAGAATGGTTGTTTGAAACAGAGGAAAACGCAGATTTGGTATTGTTTGGCTGGCTTAATGAAGACAATGACATCGTTGGTGGTATACGGATACCAGGTGCGTTAAGCTTTCTCGCGCATGGTAATTTTCAAAGCTCTGTCGTTGGCTTAGAAGCTTTTCCTGAGGAGGAGCGGCCACCGCTCTGGATTCATTATATGTTTGATTTAATGGTTACGATAGGTATGTATTTGATTGCGATATCCTTCTTCTATTTAGTTGTTAGTAGGATAAAAAGATGGGATGCTCATAGTAAGTGGGTACTATGGCCGATCTTTCTTGCTGGTCCGCTAGCGATGCTAGCAGTTGAATTTGGTTGGATTTTTGCAGAGGAAGGAAGGCAACCGTGGATTATTCGTGGCTATATGACGGTAGAAGAAGCGGTAACGTCATCTAGTTATGTAGGTGAAATGTTCTTTTTATTTTTAGGATTATATATCGTCCTTGGTACGTTATGTATCGTGACACTTAGAAAGCTGTTCCGCCATAACCCGGCAGAGCTTGAGTTAGAAAAGCATTATACGGACACTGGAGGGAAAAATCATGACCTATGAACTAATCGGCATTAGTGTACTTTGGTTGTTTTTATATGGGTATTTGATTGTCGCCTCTGTCGACTTTGGCGCAGGTTTCTTTGCTTATTATGCAAAGGTAACGAAGAAAGACCATGTGATTAATCAATTAATCTCAAGATATTTGTCACCAGTTTGGGAAGTAACCAACGTGTTTCTCGTATTCTTCTTTGTGGGAATTATTGGCTTTTTTCCGGATGTTGCTTATTACTACGGAACAACATTACTCGTGCCGGCGAGCTTTGCGATTATTTTATTAGCGATTCGTGGCTCGTTTTATGCATTTGAAAACTATGGTTCGAAACAGAGCAATCTTTACATGTTCTTGTATGGTGCTACGGGATTACTGATACCAGCTTCGTTATCTGTAGCGTTAACTTTATCAGAAGGTGGATTTATTGTAGAGGAGAACGGTGCTGTCAGGTTAGATTATCTTGATCTGTTTACGAGTCCTTTGGCTTGGAGTATCGTCGCCTTAGCAATCGTGTCTTTACTGTTCATCAGTGCCACGTTTCTAACCTTTTACGCTTCTCGCGCGGAGGACCATGCTGCATTAGCATTAGTGAGAAATTATGCGTTGTTTTGGAGTTCACCGACGATTGTCGCAGCTTTAACGACGATGATTGCTTTAAGTCAGCGAAATATGCGACATTTTGAAAACATGCTCGACTTATGGTGGATGTTTGGCATGTCTGTTGGGTTTTTTATTGTCTCCTATTGGTTACTCTATAAAGGGAAGTATTACGGAATTGCCTTTATATGTGTAATGTTGCAATTTTTGTTTGCCTTTTTCGGATATGGAATCGCACAATATCCATATCTACTTGACCCATACATTGTTATTACTGATAGTGCCACGAACGAGGCAATGGGTTTTGCATTAGTTGCTGCATTTATTGGTGGTCTATGCCTACTGGTTCCGTCACTGGTTTTACTAATGAAACTATTTTTATTTAATGCAGATTATGTAAAAGGCAAGAAATAATAAGGGATATGATGAAGCGATGAAGGAATTAAAGCAAGCAACATTAAAGGAAAAAAAGAGCTTAGTTTTGATCGTGTTCCTATCACTTCTGCTAGGAGCAGCTGTAATCGGACAAGCATATTTAATAACGGCGATTGTCGAAGATGTTTTTTTGAACGAACAATCGTATAGCGTCGTTTTCCAAGCGATTATCGTGCTGCTATTGGTGTTAGGTATTAGAACGATTAGTACATATTATAGCAGCCGTATCGGTGTTGGGCTTGCGACAAAAGTGAAAAAACAGCTACGCCGACAGTTGGTCAATACGTTCTCTGTCCATCCTTTGCAGCATGTAATCCAAGGTCAGTCTGGAAACAAAGTTAGTGTAATGATGGATGTGGTCGATGAAATGGACGGTTATTTTAGCCAATACATTCCGCAAGTGATCCAGTCGACTGTTGTTCCATTATTCGTATTAGTTACGATCTTTACTGTGCACGTGAATTCTGGACTTATTCTGATTGTAACAGCTCCGTTTATTCCTGTATGTATGGCTGTAATTGGGATGCAGACACAAAAGAAATCAGAGGAGAGATTGGATAAGCTGTCTGCTTTTTCCGGAAAGTTTTTGGATATTCTCCAAGGTCTTGTGACGCTAAAGTTATATGGCAAAGCGAAGCAACAAAAAGATGAAATTGAAAAAAGTAGCATCGGATTCCGAGATACGACGATGGAAATCTTAAAAGTTGCGTTTACGATGTCGTTTCTAACTGAAATCATTTCGATGCTTAGTATTGGTATTGTCGCGCTCGGAATCGCAATCCAATTGATCGTCTACCAAAATCTATCCTTTTTCACAGCTTTTTTCGTTTTACTATTAGTTCCTGAATTCTTTACGTCGCTCAAACAGTTAAATAATAGTTTTCATAATGGTAGGAGTAGCATGGGGGCAGCGAGAAAAGTATTTGATGAGTTAGCTGCATCGACGGATCGAGTAGCTTGGGGCGATAAACTGATAAAAAATAAACATACCCCACCTGTAATCGAACTAAGCGGCGTTAGTTTTAGCTATCAGCAGGACAAGCTTGTTTTACAGGAACTTAGCGAAAAATTCCAGCCTTATAGCCGTATTGCAATCATCGGAAAAAGTGGTGCTGGAAAATCAACAATCCTCCATTTGTTAGCAGGTTTATTAACACCAACACATGGAGCAATTCTTGTAAATGGCACACGATTACCGGAGTTGAGTGAGCACGTGTGGTTAAATCAACTTTGTTACATATCACAAGATCCGTTTATTTTCTCGGGTACGATACAGGAAAATATTGCAATTGGTACAGGAGAAGTTTTTGCGGAAACGGAATTACATACTGTTGCTGAGCAAGCCGGTCTTACAGCGCTTATTGAGCAATTAGACCAAGGCTATGACACGGTAATTGGTGAAGGTGGCAGAGGTTTGTCTGCTGGTGAAAAGCAGCGAATTGCTATTGCGAGGGCTTTTTTGAAAAAGCCACAAGTTGTGTTACTTGATGAACCTACAACAGGCCTTGATCTTCGCACCGAGCAAATTTTGCAAAACTCGATCGATATGCTCGCGAAGCAAGCAACAATCATAACTGTTGCCCACCGATTGCATACGATTAAACAAGCAGACGCCATCTTGTTTATGCAAGATGGCAGGATAGTTGCGACAGGTACACATGAAAACTTGATAGAATCAGTGAGTGCCTATCGGGAGATGGTAATGGTGCAGCGAGGAGGCAACCGAGCATGAGGCAGTTAACCGTTATTATGAAATTGATGTTACGAGAGAAAAAAGACGTTGTATATTCGATTTTATTTGGCTTTGTTGGTGGTATCGCAAGTGTTGGTTTGTTTGCGGCGAGTGGTTATTTAGTCGCTAAAGCAGCATTGGCAACGCCCATCTACATGCTGATTATTTTAACGTCAACGGTCAAGCTGCTTGGATTTGTTAAAGCTATTAGCCGTTATGCAGAGAGGCTGTATTCTCATAGGGCGACTTTTACGATGTTAAGTAATGTGCGTGTTGCTTTTTTTGAAAAATTGAATCCAGTCGTACCAGGTATTTTCCAAAAATATCGTAGTGGTGATTTGTTAGCTCGCATTGTTGGAGATGTTGAGAGTTTACAAAACTTTTTCCTGCGGGTGGTATATCCACCAATTGTTCTCATATTAGTTTTCCTAGCTACGATTCTTTTTACTGCGTATTATTCGATTTACATAGCGCTCTTGCTTTTGCTTGGTTTAGTGCTGACAACATTTGTGATCCCTGCTCTGTTTTCATTGCGACAGGCAAAGCTGAATAGTAAGGTTAGAGAAAAAAGAGGACATTTATCAACCGATATCACCGAATTTTTCTATGGATATCAGGATTTAAAAATCTATCAAAAACTAGAGCAGAAGAGTGAGCGGTTATTGCAAACATCTGATGATTATATTCACGAACAAGAACGTGAAAATCGTAATATCCTTTATAGTCAATCTTGGAATTCATTTGTATCTTTCTTTGTTGCATGGTTAGTGTTAGCAGTTTCCGCATTTTTAGTTACGAGCGGACAACTAGATGGTTTATATTTGGCGATGCTATTAATGATTGCTTTAACCGTGTTTGAATCAGCTGCTCCAATGGCAGTGTTTCCAACATATATGGAAGAAACCAAACTAGCAACAAAGCGATTGTTTTCGGTGGTAGGTGAAGAAGATATAACGACTGCGCCAGCGGAAAGCTTTGTACCACTGGAACCTGGAGCGCATCACATTCGAATACAGGATGTTTCATTTTCCTATCCGGGTGATGAAAGAAGAACGATTGATACGATAGCTGCACAGTTCCCACGAGGGTCGAAAACCGCGATCGTAGGACCGAGTGGCTCTGGTAAATCAACATTATTGCAGTTAATACTCAATATCTATAAGCCGATCCACGGGGAAATCTATATCGATGATTTGCCTCTTGAAGAGATTGAGCAGAAAAGCTTGTGGGAAGAAGCAAAGGTGGTTCTGCAAGGTAGCCATTTCTTTTACGGTACGATTCGAGATAATTTATTGCTTGCAGATAGCAAACTAGAAGACCAACAAATGGAAGCGATGCTAGCAAACGTGCAGCTCTCGCACTTTTCCTTAGATGATACTGTCTATGAAAATGCTGAGAACTTATCTGGCGGGGAAAAACAGCGATTGGCAATAGCAAGAGCCATGCTAAAGCAAGGCAGGTTATGGGTGCTAGATGAACCAACATCGTCCGTTGATGCGGTTACTGAAAGTATAATTTACAAGCGCCTGTTTCAACAAGCAAAAGCGGATACGTTAATTTTAGTTAGCCACCGCTTAGCCGGTTTAGAAAACATGGACCAGATTATTGCAATGGATCAAGGAAAAGTGATTGAGTCTGGTTCGTTTGATGAATTAATGCAGAAAAAGGGTTACTTTTACGAGATGTGGCAGTTGGAAAAGAGCTTACTTTAGTAGCGGATGTTGTTGGTGGCGGGTTAGGTAACCACAGGAGCAACTATTTGTTTCAAATTCGTTTCCACAGTTATGTTAAATTACTTGTTTATCGTCTCTTGTCCCCACAAATTGGAGTAGGTTACGGGCATTCCTTTTTACAAACAGACTAGACATGTATACACTTAATAATAAGGAAAATCAAAGAAGGGGAGTGGTTAATGTGGTAGAGGCACAAACGATGATACCGTTACGAAAGCTAGGTAATTCAACTACGGAGATATCCGCTTTAGGATTAGGCTGCTGGCAGTTTAGTAAAGACAAAGGTTTGGTTGGTAGTTTTTGGGCAGCTATGAAGCAGGAAGACATCAATGAAATTGTTCGTCTTAGTTTAGAAGGCGGTATTAACTGGTTTGATACGGCTGAAGTGTATGGAAAGGGCGAATCGGAAAAGGCCTTATCGGAAGCCTTAGATCTGATTGGTCCGGTAGCAGAAGCAGCTTTTATTGCGACAAAATGGTGGCCGTTTTTAAGGACCGCCAAGTCGATTACCAAAACAATTGATACACGCATCGACGCATTGAATGGTAAGCAAATCGAACTTTACCAGATACATCAACCGTTTTCATTTTCGAGTGTGAACGATGAGATGAAGGCAATGGTGGAACTACTCAAGAATAATAAAATTAAACATGCCGGTGTAAGCAATTTTAACGCCGAAAAAATGAGACAAGCGCACGAAGTACTTAAGGCTGAAGGATATGGATTGGCATCCAATCAAGTGAAATATAACTTGCTGGATCGAAGAATAGAGAATAATGGTGTATTAGCTGCAGCGAAAGAGCTCGGCATTACGATTATTGCTTACTCCCCGCTGGAACAAGGGATTTTGTCCGGCAAATTTCACAGCAATCCAGAGTTAATCAAAAACATAAAAGGTCCAAGAAAGAATGGAAAGTTTTTTAAACCAGCAGGTATTGAAAAAACACAACCGTTAATCGACGTGTTAGCAGCAAAATCAACCAAGTATGGGGTGAGTCAAACCCAGATTGCACTCAATTGGCTAATCCACTTTCACGGAGATACCGTAGTTGCAATTCCGGGTGCTACGAAGCTTCATCACGCACAAGAAAATATCGGTACCTTACAATTCCGTTTATCTCAAGATGACATGGATGAAATTGATGCGGTTTCTAAAAAGGTTGCAAGATTCCAGTAAAACAGTGACGGCCATCTCCTATTTATATGGAGATGGCCGTTTTCTTTAAAGCTGTCTAGCTCCGAGCGCCAGAAACTAGGCGACTTCACGAATCGCCCTACGATAAGTCATCATCGGTTAAAGTTTTATGGAAGGTCGACTAAAAGCGGACTTGCCGTCCAACGTCGACATACCCCCTATGCGGGGGCATGATTCCTTTATCTCAGTCGATTCGCTCCAGTCGCTACGTTTCTAAGCGGCGCTCTACGCTTTTCTTACTGTAGTGGGTTTTGCTGGTTGAAAGTTGGTTCCATTTTGCCCATAACTTGCATCTTTCTTAATGCTTCCGGGTTTGTCCCGTGAATATAAGCAGGACCAGGTTTTAAATCAGGCTTTTGTCCCATTGGCTTAGGCTGTTGATCGTATTCAAAATTAGCTTGTCCATCTAAAGTTGGCCCACTTGCCCAGCGACCAGTACTGCTATCTTCGCCTTCAGAAAAGTTCATAAACGAATAGGATACTTCTTGTTTTTCATACTCTTGGTTAAATGTACTCGGTACGATCGCACCTTGTGTTTGTTCTAGTTCTTCAATTGCTGCCATCCACTGGTTTTGGTGCATCGTGTCACGTGCTATTAAGAAAGAAAGCATGTCTCTTACACCAGGGTCTGTCGTCATTGCATATAGTCTGCAAACTTGAAGACGTCCTTGGGACTCTGCATTAAGATTAGCGCGGAAATCAGCTAACAGATTACCACTAGAGACGGTATAGCGCGCAGTCCACGGAAAACCGACACTATCGTTTGGTTGCGCACCTAATCCATTTACAATCGCATGCTGCGGGTTCATACCACCTAATACTGCTTCAACTGCAGGGTCTTTTGCACCTGCTTCTTGATCATGTGCTGGTGCTCCGTCTAAGAGTTGAGCAATCATTGTTGCAATCATTTCAACGTGGGCGATTTCCTCTGTTGCAATATCTAAAATCATATCGCGATATTTACCTTCTGCACGACAGTTCCACCCTTGGAACAAGTATTGCATCATAACAGACATTTCCCCGTACTGTCCACCTAATATTTCTTGTAGCTTTTTCGCATAAACAGGATCTGGATGGGACGGTTTCGCGTTATATTGAAGTTCTTTTACGTGATAAAACACAGGTAGTTTCCTCCTCTTAACATATCAATCTTTACTATTG
This sequence comes from Radiobacillus sp. PE A8.2, assembly GCF_045635475.1. NCBI lineage: Bacteria > Bacillati > Bacillota > Bacilli > Caryophanales > Bacillaceae > Radiobacillus > Radiobacillus sp. PE A8.2. The sequence continues at coordinate 62,379 of NZ_JBJGXI010000013.1, forward strand.
TCATGTTTGCTGGAAGAATTATACGTACTAATTATCACCAGAATATTCAAGTATTGCTTGCGGCTAGAGCGGAAATAATTGCGCCAATCGCTTGAATCCAACTTCCTAATGTATTCAGTTGACTAGCTTCTCCACCTCTCCAAGACACTCCTCCAGCAACTGCTTGCAGTGTGTTACCGATGATTTGTAAGAGGTTGCCGTAGATGGAATATAGTTGAGCCTTTGAAGGCTTTTGACCGAGACTATCTACAAACGACAAGCCACCACCAAGTGCTTGAAGCAGATTACCTTTTATATTTAATTCTTGCTTTGTTTGTTCACTAAAATCCAGTAAAATCTCACTTATAATTGTAGAATTACCAATAGCCTCGATTTGGTTACCAATTTTGTTTAAATTAATTGTTTGTACACTATCAGCTAATAAACCGCTTCCCGTGGCTTGAAGCACATTCCCAATTAAAGATAAATCCTTTTGTAGCTCGGTAGAAATGGATTTAGCGGGTGTACTGGCGATAGCGGATACTGTTGTCCCGATGGCTTCTATCCACGATCCGAATATCGATTTAAGTTGAGCGTCCATTTAAAAACTCCTAACTAAATCGTGCTAATTTAGTGTACGCAGAGTTCGTTACATTTGATTGGGAATAATACTTGAATTGCAAGAATTAAAAAGGGGATGTTTATGAAATTCTTAGAAAACGAGAGCATCATGAAGATACTTTAATTTATATAGAGGGAAGAATTTTTAGTGCGCAAAACGGGAAAAGAGACAACCTTGGATCGCACCTAGCATGGAAATGGATGAATTAGATATAGAAGTTACAGAAGAGTAAACACAAAAACGGTGATTCTACTAAAGTAACAAGCTTAATGTGACTATGATGCAGTTACAGATCCAACAGAAGATTCATAAGAGGATGTCTTTAGTAACTTTGTGAGCATACGCTTAATTTGTAAAGAATACTTTACAAAAATTCAATAGGATATTTTATACATTTGTCGAATAGGAATAATAGTGGGTAAAGTTAATTTTATTAAAAGTAGAATATATTTTGATCGGCATCCCCTCTTAGGATGTCTTTTTTGATTAGTATTCTTTTTGAATGATTAAAGTTTAGGAAGTGAAATCTGTGTTATCAATCTTGCAATTGTTGTTTTTCATATTAATCGTAGTTTTTGGGATGGGTGTACTAGTTGTTGATCGAAAAGGACGGCGCAGACAATATTTTTTTATCGTTGTCGTTTGTATAATTGCAATGGTAATTACGGTTAAGCTTAATATTTAAATGTGGGGGGAGCATATGTGTTAAAGATATTTGTTTTAGGACTGGGCCCAACACTCATGATTTTTATCGGCTTGTCTATTGGTAATAGTGTTCCATTTACCTTCCTTCTATTTTACAGTTGGCTATTGGTGATCCCTTTAATTAAGAAAACTAAGGATGGTAATTGGAATGAACTGTTTCAAAAGAACACGATAGACATAAAAACTGTAGGTATCGGTTTAATTAGCGGGTTGGTAATGATGATCATGGTCTATGGCGCGTTCACATTACTTTTTGATACTGTCATTGATGTTTCTTCATTACAGACGCTGCTAGAGAAGTGGAACTTCACGGGAATGGAGGCAATAATCTTAGTCGTTATTCTTTTGTGTATAAATCCTATATTAGAAGAATTATACTGGCGTGAATATATGTATACACGTTTAAAAACAAGAATAGGACCAACAAGAGCGATTATTCTTACTGCTTTTCTTTATAGTCTATATCATCTCTTGACGCTTATACCTATGCTACATTGGCCATTTGATGTATTGGCGGTTGCACCTGTTTTTATGGCAGGTATTTTGTGGGGGTATTTTAGAGCTAAGTTACATTCAATAATTGCACCAGTTATTAGTCACCTTCTAGCTGATGTGGGTATTATGCTCACGTACCTTATTCATATTTTGTAATATTTTAAGCCATCCTGCTCATGCTATAGATAAGATACATAAACATGAGGTAGATATGATGGCTAAAGAGAAGCATTGGAATAGATATCCATTTATTTTTATATCCGTAATTCACACATCGTTACTCATATATACATTTATAAAGTGTAAAGATCGTAAGCGATTGTTTATATTGCTGTTAACGAATACAAGTATGGCTTATCATTTTGAATACTTTGTATTAAATTTATTTCAAAGTTATCAATATAAACCAAAGTTTTTTAATAACAAGATATTTGATAATATTGCTGGTTCGATCTTATCACAAGCACTTTTGATTCCATTTACAGCGGTTTATATCACTGCTTTTCAATTGAATTGGAAAATTAAAATATTGTTTAGCATCTATTTCGGACTGATTGAGATGTTTTTTAAGAAGATAAAAATATACAAACAATATTGGTGGAAAACAACATATACGGTAATACTTTTACCAATGTATTTTATGTTTAGTGATGCTTGGTATAAACGGTTAAACACGAACAACCAGTATGTTCAATTTATTTCTCTATATCATATGATTCTTGTTATGTATGTGAATAATTTGTTTGTATTTGCCTTAACTAGAAAAATTAGATTTGGTTTTGGGAAATTGCACACTTGGACGGAACATTTTAAACTTGCTCCTTTATATGCAATTTATAAAACACTATGTTTTACATGGCTTGTTAGGAGCAAATCGAAGCGATCAAGTGTGATTGCTCTTGGTGCATCGATTTTAGCAGACTATGGATTGACGAAATTCAAGATAATAAAGGCAAATAAGTATGTGCGACCGATTTTGTTTATGAATCCAATTATCCTAGGTTTTGCATATTGGTTTAAAAAAATGGTCGGTGAAAGAAAATGATCATAAGAAAACCTTCCTCGTGTACGCTGCAGAGGAAGGTTTTTTATTTACTTTAATAGTTGATCAATCCATTTGGTATAATTTGTTTTGTCATAGCTGTGGTACAATTCACTTGATAATCGAATTGGATCTCCAAAGAAGAACCGTTCATACTGTGTTTGCCGAGTTCCAAAAGCGCTCATTGTCAAATCCCAGGCGAGTCGAAACAGCTTGACTCGATCTTTTGCTTTTCTAGTAGCAGCTTGTAAATACAGTTCTAAATCAGATTGAAGTTCAGATTCAAAATCTTCCTCTGTTGGAATCGTGATGATTCCACTTGTAGCTAGTAGCTGTACAATTTCGGTCAACCGAGGATAAACCTTTGGAAAATAAGCACTGGCAACCTGTAATGGGGTAACATTTGGTCGCATTAATCCAAATTCATCTACTTGTGCATCTGTTTCTGAAGCTGTTAATAATGCCTTCATTGTTTCAAGTGCCATAATAATCTCTGCTAGCTTTTGTTGAACATGCTGGTATTCACTGCTATTGATCGTGTCGACAATCGATTGCGTTACTCCTAGGACAAATTCGGTTTTTATAATCTGCCTGGAAACGACTTGATGCAGAGTAAATGGTAAAAAGGCGCTATGGTTTTTAAATTTGTTAGCAACTTCTATATTGTCGTAATAAAATACTCTGTCCCAAGGAACAACGACGTTATCGAAGACAACAATCGTGTCCATCTCCTCGAAGCGGGAACTTAACGGATAATTAAACTTAGAGTCTCCCGCCATAAACGATTCTCTACATATAAATTTCAAACCTTTTGTATTGCTAGGAATAGAAAAGAAAAATGCGCTAGTTGAATCAGACACTCCACCCGGAGATAACACTAGAATTTCGTCGGTTATGCCACCCTGTGTTGCAAGTAAACGAGCTCCTTTAACAACGATTCCTTCATCCGTAGTATCGACTCTTCTCGCAGCAATAGGAGGTTGATCACTATCTTCAAAGTAAAACTGAGATCGATTGATTTGAGGGTTAATAAATGTATGGGTAAAGGAAAGGTCCTCTTCCCGTGCGTGCTCATAAAATTCAATAAGATTATCTGGAAAGCAATTTTTTTTACCACGTAAAAACTCCGCTGATGAAGCGAATGCCATTAATACGGTATTCATATAATCAGGACTTCTCCCCATCATGCCGGCACTTTTCTTAGCCCAGTGCTGTATCATATTTCTGCGTTTATGTAAGTCACTTATTGTTCTCGGCTGTAGAAACGATGTACCGATCTTATCCTTGGTCGTAGGTGATACATAAGTCATCACATCCGATAATGATTGCTCATGTTGTAAATCATATAATGCAGCTTGACTAGAAATTATCCCTTTAAAAGCAGCATGTTCGGAAATTTTACCTGTAATTTTCTTGCCATCTATCCAAATTTCTGACTGCATATTGTCAATTCGATTCACATAATCTATCCCGGATTTAGCTGTCATGCAACTCACCCCTTGATCAAATATAAGAACAACTTTATAAGATTCCCTACATTACCTGACTGTACTAATTAATATTCATTTAACATTGTATGATGAATATCAAGCGATAATTATCAAAAAATTTGTAAATTAGTCAATATCATAATACGGATAGCTGTATAAGGTAATTATGAAATCGACTCAAATGATGATAGAATAAATTCAAAATAATAGGGATGCAAAAAGCTGAAAATCGAATTAGAGTATACAGGCAGAACGGTCATTAGCGCGGTTTTGTACCGTTATTTGGAAATTATTTTCAGAAGAATTGGAACAAATGCAATTTCAAGCAATTACGATGCTTGATGTAAGTTATGTATTTACTCATATTTTTGGATACAGCGTTAAGGCAAAGTACAACCTTGCAGCTTAGTTATTTACTAATTGATTTTTCTGGATGCCGATTATGGATACGAGCGAAGCGCATTACATCTATCAACTCGACTCTGCATTAAAGTTAATTGGTGTAGACGTAATCGTTACCGGAATTCGTCCTGAAATCTCTCAAACCTTAGTATCACTTGGTTATTCGATTTAAGGAAATCCATACAAGAGCCAACCTCCAGTAGGTACGCGAACAAATTGGATTTACATATAAAAAAGAAGTCAATAGTACCCGTTCATAATTTATATAACTTGAAAAATAAGCAATACATAAAAAACCTAGTATTGGTCTGCGACCATACTAGGTTTTCGACTCATCAGATTTGTGCTGTAAACAAGGAGTCTTTTATGTTGATATCACTTTCAAATGCTTTTTGCAATTGTGTCGTTATTTTTCCAGGCTCACCAGTTTCTACAGTTTTTCTATCAATCTTTACGATTGGCATGACTTCAGCTGTGCTACTAGATAAAAAGATTTCATCCGCATTATGCAATTGTTCAACAGTAAAGGCTTCCTGAATAAAGGGTATTCCTAGCTGATTGGCCAAATCTTTTAATTTTAAACGAACACAACCGTGCAAGATATGGTTCGTTTCCGGATGTGTATAAATCGCACCGTCTTTAGCCATGTATACATTCGATGCACTGCATTCGGTAACTAGTCCATCACGATGTAGAATTGCCTCAAAACAACCAAGCTCTTTAGCTTCTTGCTTTGCGAGCACATTCGGCAGGAGATTAAGGCTTTTAATGTAACAATTTTGCCATCGCACATCAGGAAGAGTAATCACGGACACACCATTCTTTAGGTTTGCGATTGGGCGAGATAATTTTTGCACATAGGTATAAAGGTTTGCATTCACCTCTGGAAACACATGGTCCCTCGCTGCTGAACCCCTCGTTACTTGCAAGTATACCTTGGCATCTTCTGAAACATCATTTACCTTCAATAAATCTAATAAGTACTCCATTGTTTGCTGTTTATCAAAAGGTAAATGTATTTTGATAGCTTCAGCCGAGCGGAATAATCGTTCAACATGTTCAAATAATAAATGGAATTCCCCTTGATACACACGAACTACTTCGTAAATTCCATCGCCAAATTGCAGCCCACGTTCTTCAAAAGGATACGTCAATGAGTCACGATCCACCAACCCATGCTGTGTCCATACTTTTGAATAGATTGACAAGCTAATCCCCCTTTATGAACTCTAATTATAGCTAAGTGAAAACTATTATATCAAAATATTCTGTGATATCCTATGTTATTGAATGGAAATTCGCGACACCTGGTTAGGTTATTTGTCACAAATGATAAATGAAGGCTGTTTTCTGAAAGGTTGTTATTACGTAAAATAACTAGTATGCGTCGTAACTTGGAGAGTGGTTAACCCGCTCCGGAAATCCACTTCGCTTTCCGCGGGGTCTCACTTATTCCACTATTCCCGCAGGAGTCGAATTGGATTTCCCCTGCTGCTAACGGGATTACTCTTTACGTTGGGTGCCTGGTGCGGAAATCACGAGCACTACGTTACGACGGATATTATTTCAAATATGAAGTGAAAAAACAACAAAATTTATGAAAAGTGCTTAAATAAACAGCAAAAAAACAAATGAATTCGCTTACTTTGAGAACTTTGACGAAAAGTGTCATTTTGCTATTGCATACGCCTATTATGCTTGTTATACTATCTAACATACTTTAATTTAAAGTTTAATAATTTTCCAATGTAGTGGATACATATTGAATGAATACCACTAATAAAAATGCGGGTGTAGTTTAGTGGTAAAACCTCAGCCTTCCAAGCTGATGTCGAGGGTTCGATTCCCTTCACCCGCTCCATACTTATGTGAGCAACGCAGTGTTTCGTTTGGAATCAACGAAGCATTGCGTTTTATTTTGTCTAATTTATTGTTGCCTTAATGCTTGCTCATGATTGATATCGATTGTATCCTAGGGACTAAGTGGGAACATAAGTAAAAAGGTGGACCAAAAATATGAAACAATTGCAGGAACGTTTACGACAAATAGATGGCAAGAGTTATAAAGCGTATAAATCAATTCAAGGTAGATATTCATATCATCGCTTTGAAATGATGATTGACTATGTCCAAGGTGACCCGTTTGCGGCCCCTTCAAAAATTAGAGTTATTATACCGAGTCAGTATCGTAATATTAGAGAAGATTGGAAAAATAGTAAGCATCGTAAAGTTTATGTGGAAGATGTAATTGCTCGTCATGTAGCAAGGGCTATAGAAAAAAATACCATTCAAGCTAAAGGATCAGGTAAAAGTGGTTTGCTTACCATTGATGCACCTGGGCAGGAAATAATCGAGAGAACTGCTGTCACCATCAACCCAAATCACTTAACCATCTGTCTTTCAGTCGGGTTGCCAGCTAATGGTCGTAGAATTAATGGGAAAGAAGCGGAAAAGCTGTTAACAAAAGCATTACCGACTGTTTTGGAGCAATCGATTTTCTCCATAACGGATGCAGAAATTGAACGAGTTGTACAATTGGCAGATCAACAGCAAGCAATACGAGAGGCAATGAAAGCACATGGCTGGATTTCCTTTATCGCAGATGGGGCAATTTTACCTAGAAAGAGTGGCATCAGCAATCGTCCGCTGAATGATGCAATTCCGTTTAGAAGTCCGGAAGCAGATAGGGTCAGTATTTCGATTCCGCATCAAGATCAGCCAATTACCGGGATGGCGCTTAAAGAGGGAATTGTACTGATTGTTGGTGGTGGGTATCATGGAAAAAGTACCCTGTTGAATGCTATTGAGCGCGGAGTGTATCATCATATAGAAGGTGACGGCAGAGAATATGTACTAACTGATCCAGATGCAGTTAAGGTGCGAGCGGAAGATGGCAGACAGGTGACGACGGTAAACATATCCCCGTTTATCAACGATTTGCCACATAAACAAAATACAAAAAGATTCAGCACAGAGAATGCTAGTGGCAGTACTTCACAAGCAGCTAACGTAGTTGAGGCTCTCGAAGCTGGTGCATCTACGATTCTTATCGACGAAGATACGAGTGCTACAAATTTTATGATTCGTGACGAGCGTATGCAACAGCTAGTCGCTAAAGAAAAAGAACCAATTACTCCATTTATTCATAAAGTGAAGCAGATGAACGAGCAGTTAGGTGTATCTACTATACTAGTTATGGGTGGTTCTGGAGACTATTTTGATGTGGCTGACCAAATTATCATGATGGATCAGTATCAACCATTTAATGTAACTGAAAAAGCGAAACAAATCGCAAAACAATTCCCAAGTCACACAGAATCTTCTGAGCAAACATTGTTTGGCGATCTACCGCAGCGACAATTTTCACAAGATAGCTTACAAACACAACGTGGCAAAAAATCAAAGGTGCAAGCGAAAGGCAAGCATACGATACTAATGGGCAAAACGGATATTTCGTTGCAAGCAGTGGAACAATTAGTGGATAGCTCACAAACAAATGCGATTGCTGAAATGATTCGCTTCTTAGAACAGAAACAAGGATTAAAAACAAAACAATCTCTGCATGATCTATTAGATAAAATCGAGCGGCAGTTAGATGAATCTGGACTAAGTTCTTTTGCGCCATATCCTAATCAGCATCCAGGTGACCTGGCAAGACCACGTCGTTTTGAAATTGCAGCAACGTTGAATAGAATCCGTACCGCAAAGGTGATCGATTTGTCTTAAATAGAAAAAATTTAAAGGAAAGGAGGGATTGGAATGGCTTATGAGCAGTTGAAGCAAGAACTTATTACCTACAGTAAAAAGATCGGTATCGACAAAATCGGATTTACTTCTGTTGACGAGTTTTCCGAATTGAAATCCCGTTTAAAGCAGCAGCAGGAATTAGGCTATCAATCTGGATTTGAAAAAGGGAGCATTGACGAACGCACGGAACCTGTTCGGCTTATGCCGCAAGCCCAGTCGATCATTGCGATTGCACTTGCCTATCCATCAAAAATGAAAAAACCGCCAAAGAGCACGAAAGAAGAGCGCCGTGGTGTGTTTGCTCGTGTATCGTGGGGGCAAGATTATCACCATGTGTTAAGAGCAAAGCTAGAGCAGATCGGTGAATTTTTAGAAAAGAAGATGGACGGTTTTGAGTATAAATCGATGGTCGATACAGGAGAATTATCGGACCGTGCCGTCGCAGAACGGGCCGGAATTGGCTTTAGTGGGAAAAACTGTGCAATTATTACGCCAGAATTTGGCTCTTATGTGTATCTAGGTGAAATGATTACAAACATTCCTTTCACTCCAGACGAACCAATTGACGATGGTTGCGGCACCTGCACAAAGTGTATTGATGCATGCCCGACAGGTGCACTTGTCCAGGGTGGTCAATTGAATGCACAAAAGTGCCTTGCATTTTTAACACAAACAAAAGATTTCTTACCTGATGAATACCGAGGGAAGTTAGGAAATACATTGTATGGGTTCGATAACTGTCAAGTGGTCTGTCCGAAAAACAAAGGTAAAGATTATCATTTTCATCCGGAGATGGAGCCTGATCCTGAAATAGCCAAACCAAAACTTATCCCACTTTTGTCGATGAGTAATCGTGAATTCAAGGAAAAGTTTGGTAACGTTTCTGGTTCATGGCGAGGAAAGAAACCAATTCAAAGAAACGCAATCTTAGCATTAGCACATTATAAAGATGAAAAAGCAATCCCTGAGTTAATCCGATTAATGCAACAAGACCCAAGACCGGTTATTCGCGGAACGGCTGCCTGGGCGCTAGGTAAAATTGGAACGGCCACAGCATTTGAAGCTATTAAAACTGCTAAACAAAAGGAAAAAGATGAGGCAGTACTTGAAGAAATGGATAAGGGACTTGATTTTTCATTGATTAATAGCTAGATGTTGGGAGGGTCGTGACACTTTATTCAGTGTCACGACCCTGTTCTTATGTACTGTATTATTACTATTAGTTTAAAATAATATTAAGTTTTTAAAAATATCTTTCTACTATTTGTTTCCTCTTGTACAATGGAAAAAAAGGTTGAGAAGGTGTTAGGATGAACGATGATTCCTATTTGTATTACGATGAGTTAGAAACCCCGATTGGTGTAATCACAGTTATAGCTTCACAGAAGGGAATTTGTCGGGTTGATTTTGGTAGAATGAAAGATATTTCTACCTCATGTAATTTATGGGGCAAAAAGCATTTTCAATCTCCAGAATTTATTAACGATCAAATGCAAGTGGAGAGTGTAAAGCGACAACTAACGGAGTACTTTATTGGAGAAAGGCAGTTATTTGAAATAGACCTTGATTTATATGGTACACCTTTTCAGAAAAAGGTATGGGATGCACTGTATGCAGAAATCCCTTACGGCGAAACGAGATCTTATAAGGAAATTGCAAAAAGTATACACGCACCAAAAGCAATCCGTGCTGTCGGTGGTGCGGTAAACAAAAATCCTATCGCAATTATTATTCCATGTCATCGAGTGATAGGAAGTAATGGCTCATTAGTTGGATATAACGGAGGAATTGATAAAAAGGAACATTTATTACGTTTAGAAAATGCACCCATCTGATGGTAAAAAGCCATGCAGTGGGTGTTTTTTTGCTTTAGCGATAATGTAAAAGGATGTGTCTAACTTCAGTCAACTTCTCGATTCATAGTCCATTAATGTATATAATAAATAGAGTCCATCCACTAAGCGGCGCTTCATGTCGTGGATATCCGAATTGTTCTGCTTTTTTCCTTAGCCTCATAGAATACTGTAGGAAGGGGAGGAGAGCATGAGCCTATCCGAAAAATTAAAAAAACATTGGGAAAAACAATTAAATACACCGCGAAATAATCTGCCTAACTGGATACTTAAGAAAAAATTTTTTCATGAACATCGTGGCAACAAAGTGCCACGAATTACAGGGAGTGGTAAATTGTTTCATCACCTACAAATGGAGGGTGAAGAAGAACAAATTCAATATGACTTATCTGTAACTTTTTTTGTTAAGCAAGGGGACACGTTTTATCATGAAGAAGAACAACGCGTTCATCAAGCAATATTTCGAAAAGGGAAGCTAATAAAAGACGAAGAGGTAAATGTACAAGAGTATGAGAACTCTATGCCGACGATTGAACCGATTGATCGAAATGCACTAGTTGATACGCGGTTTAGCTATGATCGCCGTGTTGCCGTTCGTTATGCAGAGCGGTGGTGGAATGATTATAACCCAGCTTACCGGGACTTTGATGTAGATTGTACAAATTATGTGTCACAGTGTTTGCACGCAGGAGGCGCACCGATGCGAGGGGCGCCGAATCGTTCTAATGGTTGGTGGTATAACGATGCGAATTGGAGTTATAGTTGGGCAGTTGCGCATGCATTACGTTGGTATTTGAGTGGGTCAAATTCAGGGTTGCAAGGGAAAGAAGTAGAAAATCCAGAAGAATTATCACTTGGAGATGTAATTTGCTATGATTTTGAAGGTGATGGTCGTTGGAATCATAACACAATCGTGGTTGCCAAAGACCAAGAGGGTATGCCTTTAGTAAATGCACATACTACGAACAGCAGACACCGCTATTGGTCGTATGAGGATTCCTATGCGTGGAAGACTGACACCAAATATAAGTTTTTTAAAATTGGTGAATAATTGTCAATCAGTTCGTCCCAGGTGCCAGCTTTAAAAAATGTGCTATAATAATCAAGTTAAAAATTATAAGCACCTGAGGTGAACAAATATGACTATTCATTGCGTTTTATTTCAACCAGAAATTCCGGCAAATACCGGTAATATTGCTAGAACTTGCTTAGCAACGAATACAGGGTTGCACTTAATAAAACCATTAGGCTTCTCAACTGATGATAAAATGCTCCGTCGTGCGGGTTTGGATTATTGGCACGATGTTAACGTGCAGTACTATGATTCACTGGATGCATTACATGAGTCTTATCCAGATGGCGAGTTTTACTATATAGAAAACTTTGGAACGAAATACTATAGTGACTTCGATTTTAGTAGTCAGGACAAGGATTTGTTTTTTGTGTTTGGAAGAGAGACAAATGGCATACCAAAAGAACTCTTGATCGGCAAGGAAGATCATTGCCTAAGAGTTCATATGACTGATAAAGTACGTTCGTTAAACTTGTCAAATACTGCAGCAATCATTATTTATGATGTGTTAAAGCAACAAGGATTTCCAGGATTATCGTAATAAAAAAGACTGTTACTCAGGGCTTCTAGAGTGCCCAGGATAACAGTCTTTTTATCTTATTATTGGAAATTATAAAAATTCGCTTACAAGTGCGAGCGAGACTTACCACAGTCCCGTGCTTGTCTAACGCTTTTGATCTTTATTTTTTTGAAAGTTGTTTAGAATCATATCCTGCTGAAAAGATCGCAACTAGAAACGTTATGATTACCCCTATTATTAAAGTTAAACCCATGCTTAAATGCCCCCTTCACTTATTTAATCCTATCATGCAACATATAGCCATGTTTATGTAAGTACAGTGATAATCTAATTATATCGAAAAAATACCAGTCTGTGAACTAAACATAAAAGTTTCCTTATAAAAAATAGAAAACAATAATTTTATCCAGCATCTTTTTCAGCGTAAGGTGCTAATAACTGGCGCTATTATACTCAAATATTCAGTTTTAAAAGAATTCAACTGAACAACAATCCTTCTATCTAATCATTTTCCTACAAGTTGCTACATAGATTATATTAATACCTTTTGATAAACAATTTGTTTGGGAGGTCACCTTGATGGATATTTTAAGCAAGGTCCAGAGCTATCGTGAGGACCAAGAAAAACTGAAATGGGAAGGAACATTGGCTGATTACTTAGAGTTATTAAAGGAACGTCCATATCTGGCACAATCATCGCACTCAAGGGTGTACAACATGATTAAGCATCGGGGTGTGGAAGAGGAAGATGGAAAAAAGATTTATAAGTTTTTCGGTGAAGAACTATATGGTTTGGAAGAGCCATTAGAAAAGCTCGTCGAGGAATATTTCCATCCTGCTGCAAAAAGACTGGATGTAAGAAAGCGGATTTTATTATTAATGGGGCCAGTTAGTGGTGGAAAATCAACACTCGTTTCATTGTTAAAGCGAGGTCTTGAACAATTCACCTTAACGGATGAAGGTGCGGTCTTTGCGATAAAAGGGTGCCCGATGCAAGAGGATCCATTGCACCTTATCCCGCAATATTTACGAAAAGATTTTGAAGAGCAATATGGCATTCGTATTGAAGGTAACCTTTCTCCTTTAAACGTGATGCGAGTAGAAAAAGAGTTCGCTGGTCGAATAGAGGATGTACAAGTAGAAAGAATCTTTTTTTCAGAGGATAAACGGACAGGGATTGGAACATTTAGTCCGTCTGACCCAAAATCACAAGATATCGCTGATTTAACGGGTTCCATTGATTTTTCAACGATTGCGGAATACGGCTCAGAATCAGATCCACGTGCATATCGATTTGATGGGGAGCTTAATAAAGCAAACCGTGGGATAATGGAATTTCAGGAAATGTTAAAGTGTGATGAAAAGTTTTTGTGGCATTTGCTTTCTTTAACCCAGGAAGGGAATTTTAAAGCAGGACGCTTCGCCCTGATTTCTGCAGATGAGCTAATTGTAGCCCATACGAACGAGTCAGAGTATCGCTCCTTTATTTCCAATAAAAAGAATGAAGCATTGCATTCAAGAATGATTGTCATGCCTGTTCCGTATAACTTAAAAGTTAGTCAAGAAGAGCGTATATATGAAAAAATGATTCGTGAGAGCGATATAAAAGATGTTCACATCGCCCCGCATACACTTCGGGTAGCGGCAATGTTTACAATACTTACACGCTTAAAGGAATCGACTAAAGGTAACATCAGTTTATTAAAGAAAATGTATTTATATGATGGACAAAACGTTGATGGATACAGTGATAATGATTTGCAAGAATTATCCAGAGAATTCAATGATGAGGGCATGACTGGGATTGATCCGCGTTATGTTATTAATCGGATTTCTTCGACAATTATCAAGAAAGAAATGACCTCCATTAATGCATTGGACGTCTTACGATCCCTAAAAGATGGCTTAGATGATCACCCTTCCATTTCTAAAGATGATAAAGAACGCTACTTGAACTTTATATCGATTGCTCGTAAGGAATATGATGAGCTTGCTAAGAAGGAAGTACAAAAAGCATTTGTTTATTCTTATGAGGAATCAGCTAAAACGTTAATGAATAATTATTTAGATAACGTGGAGGCTTATTGTAATAAAACGAAACTAGAGGACCCATTAACAGGTGAAGAAATGCACCCGGATGAAAAGCTAATGCGTTCAATAGAAGAACAGATTGGTATTTCGGAAAATGCGAAAAAGGCATTCCGCGAAGAAATATTAATTCGGATTTCTGCCTACGCTCGTAAAGGAAAAAAGTTCGATTATCAATCCCACGAAAGATTGCGAGAAGCAATTCAAAAGAAATTGTTCTCTGATCTAAAAGATGTTGTGAAGATCACAACATCTACTAAAACACCAGATGAACAGCAACTCAAGAAAATTAACGAAGTTGTCGTTACCTTGATTGATGAATATGGATATACCTCGACATCGGCGAATGATTTGCTCCGCTATGTTGGAAGTCTATTAAATCGTTAAGAATAAGCTCGCGCTGCTGAGGTAGCGCGGCTTTTTTTGTGTGAAATAAGAAAGATTTACTCTTGGAAATAAATATAAAAATAGGAACTTGTCAGATTAGTTACTCAAATAATTAGATTAATCGAAGATAGCTTATTGTTTCACTTCATAAAATAGGGTATATTAGTTGATGTATATATGATGCAGTTCTATAATGTTAGCAGGATAGGTAATAGGAGAAAGTGAACTCTTTACGTTCTAATGGGGGTATAATCGTGACACAGCAAGAATCTAAGGAAAGATTCTGGGAAAATTTTCATGGTCCAAACATGGGTTATGTAGAAGAACAATATGATTTATATTTGGAAAGCCCAAATGATGTAGATGAAACATTAAGAAATATATTTGACACATATGGGGCACCAGAATGGTTACAAGAAAAAAACGGTACGACAAACAGTATTTCTAGCCAACCGTCACAAACAGAAATTAAAAAGTTAACCTCAGCAATGAAACTTGTTGAGGCTATTAGACGTTACGGTCATCTAGAAGCAAGTATTTATCCAGTAGGGTTAGAAAAAAATCGAAAAACACATCTGATCGATCCGGCCACATATGGTCTAACCGAACATGATTTGGAAGCGATTCCTTCTGAATGGATTTGGGAGGATGCACCGGACAATGTACAAACAGCTCTTGATGTTGTCAATGTACTACGTGAACAATATGTAGGAAATATTTCCTTTGAATATGATCATGTCAATAATGATGAAGAAAGAAAGTGGCTTCAACAAAAAATTGATTCCGGATTATATCAAGTATCCTTAACAGATGAAGACAGAAATCAATTATTACAGAAGCTTACAGAAGTAGAAGGCTTTGAGAATTTTCTAGCTAAAACATTTGTCGGTCAAAAGCGTTTCTCTATTGAGGGACTAGAAGTTATGGTACCGATGTTGGATAGAATCGTGCAAAGCTCCTTTTATGATGATACAGAACAAATATTAATGGGGATGGCACATCGGGGTCGTCTTAGTGTGTTAGCACATATTTTAGGTAAACCGTTTGATAAGATATTCTCTGAATTTCATGCTTCAGCGGATAAAGAATTAATACCATCACCAGGTTCAAGAAGTATTACCTATGGTTGGACCGGAGATGTGAAGTATCATTTTGGTGCCGAGCGACAAGCAGGAGAGGAAAAACCATCTCCAACACGAATTACGCTGGCACACAATCCGTCCCACCTGGAATTTGTTAATCCGGTTGTTGCAGGCTTTGCTCGTGCGGCGCAGGATTTCCGTTTTAAGCCAGGCTATTCAGAGCAAAACATCAATAAGGCTTTAAGTATTCTGATCCATGGTGATGCTGCATTTATTGGTGAGGGTGTTGTTGCTGAGACATTAAATATGAGTGCATTGCCTGGATATCAAACAGGTGGTTCGATTCATATTATTGCAAATAACTTAGTTGGTTTCACTACTAGTCAAGCGCAAGGTAGATCAACACGTTATGCGAGTGATTTGGCAAAGGGCTTCGAGATTCCGATTGTCCACGTTAATGCAGATGATCCGGAGGCTTGTCTTTCCGCAGTTATGCTTGCGTATGATTATCGTAGTAAATTCCATAAGGACGTTCTCATTGATTTAGTAGGCTATCGTCGCTATGGTCATAATGAAATGGATGAACCACGAGCTACGCAACCGCAACTTTATCATGATATCGATAATCACAAAACAGTTACAGCTATTTATGCTGATCGTTTAAGTGAGGAAGGAATCATCGATGCAACCGTATCTGAAAAAATGAAGCAAGATGTTGAAGATTATTTAAGAGAAATTTATAGCAGCATGAAAGAAAATAGTACGGGAGAAGCTGAAGCGAAGCCTGTCCCACAAGCACTGCGAAATGGCCTTAGTGATATCGAAACAGCGGTACCGTTAGATCAATTAAAGGCATTGAACCAAGGATTGCTAAAACGTCCTGAAGGCTTTAAAGCATTTAAAAAACTGGAAAAAATTCTTGAACGTCGAGGCAATGCATTAGATGAAGGACAAAAAGCAGACTGGGCAACAGGAGAAGCACTAGCGTTTGCATCTATTTTACAAGATGGTATCCCGATTCGTATTACTGGTCAGGATACAGAACGTGGTACATTTGCTCATCGTCATGTGGTACTTCATGATGTAGAGACAGGTGAAACATATTGCCCAATGCATGGATTAGAGCAAGCGAAAGCGGCGTTTGACATTCATAATAGCCCACTTTCAGAGACAGGTGTACTTGGCTTTGAATATGGATATAGTGTGCAAGCTCCCAAAACACTTGTAGTATGGGAAGCGCAATTTGGAGATTTTGCGAATGCGGGTCAAGTTATTATTGACCAGTTTATCTCTGCTGGTAGAGCTAAATGGGGAGAAAAATCCAATATGGTTATGCTTCTTCCACATGGTCAAGAAGGGCAAGGTCCAGAACACTCTAGTGCTAGATTAGAACGTTTCCTTACATTGGCAGCAGAGAACAACTTGATTGTAGCGAATGTAACAACAAGTGCGCAATATTTTCACTTATTACGTCGTCAAGCGGCTTTAGTTGATAGTGAATCAGCACGTCCATTAATTGTTATGACGCCAAAAAGCTTGCTTAGAAACCAACGAGTGGCTAGTGAACCGAATAAATTTAGTGAAGAAAGATTTGAACCTGTAATTCCGCAACCAGGCTTACCAAAAACAACGAAAAAGGCAAAAAGATTAGTAATTGGTAGTGGCAAGATAATGGTTGATATTGAGGAAACGTATAGTAAATCAGACAAAAATTTTGACGACATTCATATTGTACGTTTAGAGCAGATTTATCCTTTCCCTAAGAAGCAAATCGAAAAGATAATTAAGGGATGCCCTAATTTAGAAGAGGTTGTTTGGGTACAAGAAGAGCCTAAAAATATGGGTAGCTGGAGATTTGTCATGGAGCGATTTACAGAGCTTC
The DNA here is from genome assembly GCF_045635475.1 of Radiobacillus sp. PE A8.2. Lineage (NCBI taxonomy): Bacteria > Bacillati > Bacillota > Bacilli > Caryophanales > Bacillaceae > Radiobacillus > Radiobacillus sp. PE A8.2. The sequence continues at coordinate 79,745 of NZ_JBJGXI010000013.1, forward strand.
TAAACGGGGAATTAGAACTAGTATATGTAGGTCGTTGTGATCGTTCCTCACCAGCAGTAGGGGAGCCAAACATACACAAAACAGAACAAAATCGTATTATTAGAGAAGCCTTAAAGCTGCCAAAAGGAGGAGATTCCAATGAAGGAAATTAAAGTCCCAGAGTTAGCAGAATCGATTACAGAAGGTACGATAGCACAGTGGCTTGTAAAAACAGGGGATAAAGTAGAAAAAGGCGATCCTGTATTGGAACTTGAAACAGATAAAGTAAATGTGGAAGTTAATGCAGATTATGCTGGTATCATTGCAGAAATTCTAAAAGAAGAAGGCGACGACGTAGAAGTTGGAGATGTCATTGCTAAAGTGGATGAAAACGGTGAAGCTTCAGGGGCAGCGGATAGCCCTGCTGAAGAAACATCTGAGCAGCCAAAAGAAGAATCAAAGCAAGAAGAGAAAAAAGAAGAAAAACCGGCAGCTAAGCAAGAAGAGAAAAAATCAGACAGTTCAAATATAGTTGCTTCACCTGCGGCAAGAAAACGTGCACGTGAATTAGGTATTAACTTAAGTGATATCTCATCCCGTGATCCATTAGGTCGCATCCGCCCAGAAGACGTTGAGTCTCATGCCAAAGGTGAGACAAAATCAAGTGCACCAAAACAAGAGAAAAAACAAGAACCAAAATCAGAAAAAACAACCTTTGATAAACCGGTAGAGCGTGTGAAAATGTCTCGCCGTCGTCAAACAATTGCTAATCGTCTTGTGGAAGCACAACATAACGCTGCGATGTTGACTACTTTCAATGAAGTCGATATGACAGCAATTATGAATTTGCGTAAAGAACGCAAGGATAAATTCGTGGATAAGCACGGTATTAAGTTAGGATTCATGTCTTTCTTTACAAAAGCTGTTGTAGGAGCTTTAAAGGAATTTCCATTAATTAATGCGGAAATTCAAGACAATGAGATCGTATTGAAGAAATTCTATGACATTGGTATTGCCGTATCTACCGATGATGGTCTCGTCGTACCTGTTGTACGTGATGCAGATCGCCTAGATTTTGCTGGAGTGGAAAAAGAGATAGCTGACCTAGGTAAGAAAGCAAAAGCGAAGGAATTACAGTTAGCGGACCTTCAAGGTGGTTCATTCACGATTACTAATGGTGGAATCTTTGGCTCTTTATTATCAACGCCAATATTAAATACACCACAAGTTGGTATTCTTGGCATGCACTCGATCCAAAAACGTCCGATTGTAATGCCAGACGATTCAATTGAAGTTCGTCCAATGATGTACATTGCAATGTCTTATGATCATCGCATTGTCGATGGAAAAGACGCTGTACAATTCCTAGTTCGAGTTAAACAAATGCTAGAAGATCCATATGATTTATTGTTAGAAGGATAATTTATACGAAGATGAAGCGTCCATTTTATATGGGCGCTTTTTTCGATTGTAGAGGGAATTGACCATAGTTCGGTGGAATTGCTACGAGGATTGCACCATACACACGTACAATTGCACCAGACCTAGGTGGGATTGCACCACATTCAAGACTAATTGCACCACAACAATCTGGAATTGCACCACACGGTAGGATTATTGCCCCAAAGGCTAGGTGGATTGTCCAAAGTGTCACACCTAAACGGGAATTGGGAATTGCACCATATTAACGGATAATTGCACTACAGTAATCCTTAATTGCACCACAACCAAGCATAATTGCACCACACCAACAAACAATTGCACCATATCAACTCGTAATTGCACCAAAAGGCATGTTTAATTATTAAATTTTCGAAATAATTAATCAAATAGCATGTTCCTGCATACAATAACATTATAAACTCAAGAGGAGGGTATAGATGGCTGACTCCAAAAATTTTGTGATTTCAGAGGAAGATTGGTCCCTCCACAGAAAAGGGTACGATGACCAAAAGCGCCACCAAGACAAAGTTCAGGACGTCCTCAAGAAGAAACTCCCCGATTTAGTCAGTGAAGAGAACATCATTATGTCCAGAGGGAAAGATGTAGTTCGCATACCTATTCGATCGCTCGACGAGTATAAAATACGTTATAGTCAAGACAAAAACAAACATGCCGGACAAGGGAATGGTAACAGCGGTGTAGGTGATGTCATTGCTAAAGATGGGACGCCAAAGCAAGGTGCTGGTAAAGGGCCAGGAGCAGGTGACCAACCCGGTCAGGATTATTATGAAGCAGAAGTTTCATTTGAGGAACTCGAAGAAAGATTTTTTGAACATTTAGAATTACCGAATTTACAGGAAAAAGAAAAAGACAATATTATTGTAACAGATGTAGAATTCCGAGATATTCGAAAACAAGGGTTAACAGGTAACATCGATAAGAAGCGCACGATGTTGGAGGCATTCAAACGAAATGCGATGGATGGAAAAGCACAATTTAATCCTATTTTTCCGGATGATCTACGTTTTAAGACATGGGATGATATTGAAAAGCCGGAGTCTAAAGCCGTCGTTTTAGCAATGATGGATACAAGTGGATCGATGGGGCTATGGGAGAAATACATGGCAAGAAGCTTTTTCTTCTGGATGACTCGATTTTTACGATCCAAATATGAAACGGTAGAAATCGAATTTATAGCGCATCATACAGAAGCAAAGGTGGTCGATGAAGAGTCGTTTTTCTCTAAAGGGGAAAGTGGAGGAACGATATGTTCTTCCGCATACCGAAAAGCACTTGAATTAATTGACGAAAAATATTCTCCGCAACAATACAATATATACCCTTTTCACTTTTCTGATGGTGATAACTTAACATCTGATAACAAGCGTTGTGTCTCCTTAATTAATGAACTGATTGATTGCTCTAGTATGTTTGGTTATGGTGAGGTAAACCAGTATAGATATGAACCCTATACACGCAATAAAACCGTTGATACCATTGAGGTTCAACGGTTTTATATTTTTGGGTAAAGTTGAATTTGGAACTGATCACGCTTAGTCCAGTCGGATTTCCTTAAATAAGTTGCTTTCTCTAGAATCGATTTCAGCAATCTATTTTTCTTTTCGATGTCAGATGTTTGTTTGTATGCCTCGATAACATGTTTTACTTTCGGTACATATTCATGAAGGTTTTTTTGCTGCATCTCCTCTTTATTGATCTCACTTTTTAGAATACGAACTTCATCTTGAATTAACTGAATTCTTTGGGTAATATTCTGTTGTCTTTCCACAAAGGTATCAATGTCATATACTTCACGTTCAAGTAGATCATGTAGGCGGCTTTTTTGATTGTTGAGTTCTTCTATTTCTTTATTCTTTTTCTCTAGTGCAGCTTCCTTAAAAGGTATATCAGATGTTTCGCTCTTTTGAATATCAACCTCGCGAAATTCAAACTTTTCAACGTATTCTTCAAGGCTATCCAATATTCTTGATTCTACAATCTTTAGCGATGCGCCTTTTTGAACACCTTTACACTTAGACTGAGCACATCTAAGCACACTATTTGGTCTATCTTTTCTTGGTTGATGCCACATAGTATAACCACATACTTCACACTGAAGAATACCAGCAAGTGGATTAGATAACGTTTTAGTAGTAACTGTTGATGGTCTATATCTTCCCGACTTAGCTTGGTTTGCCATATCCCATAATTCTTTAGATACTATGGGTTCGTGATTGTTTTTTATTCTTTTCCACTCAGATTCAGGTAATTTTACACGGACATATTTACCATTCCTTTTTTTTGATCTATATTTACCCCAAATCAAATCACCATAGTAAACTTCATTTTCTATCATGGAAGAAATTGTTGATGGGGACCAATTTTCATTTTCAGGAGGATTTACTCCAAGTTTGTCCAATTCATTTGCAACTGCTTGTCTACCCTTACCGTCTTTCATCATTTGAAACATTTTTCTAACTGCCCAAGCGGTTTCTGGATCAGGGTGAAGTTTTAAGTTTCCGTCTCTTAAATATCCAAATGCAGGTTTTTTAGATATTGATTTACCCTCGTCTATAGAAGCAATTCGCCCCCTCTGTAACCGTTTAGTGATTGATTTTAACTCCTGCCTAGCAAGTAAAGATTTAACGCCGAAAACTAGCTCCCAGGATTCGTCTTCTGGATCATAGTATTCAGTTGGTGTAATAATTTTCGTTCCTGAGTACCTAAATGCTCTGTCTAATAGTCCTTGGTCTAACATGTCACCACGACCTAGACGATCTAAATCAATTACTAAAACAGCTTCAATTATTCCGTTTTCGACACGCCTTATTAGCTCTTGTACTTTTGGTCTCTCCGAAATAAATTCACCCGATACTACTTCATCATGAATCTTTATGATGTTGTGATTCTCTTTCTTTGCTACAGCCATAAGCTGTCTGCGGTGTCTGGATAATGTATCATATTCGTCACCTTTTTCGGCAGCTTTCTTTTCCTCTTCTACATCTTTACGGCTTTTGCGAAGGTATACATCTAGATCTAAGGCTTTTGGTCTGTACATTTAATTCACCTCATAACTCTATATAATCAACCGTACTCATAGTACTGAAGAAAAAGCCTTTAGGGCTTTTAGATGCTGGTTACTCAATACCATACTTATTAGCAATCTCTTCTACCGAGTATAGAAGTTTTTCGATAGTCTCAATTATTTTTTTAACTTGATCAGTGAAAACTTCCTCCATTAAGGCACCGTGTAATATCCTACTCCTTAATGAAATACTCCACATTAAATCCTTGTAGAAATCCTCTTCTTCAATCGCATAATTTAGTTGCTCTTTTAAAGATATCATCAATTTAGACTCTAAAGATAATTTATGTAGATATGAATATCCAAAATCTCTAGCATTACCTTCATTGACAATTGCTTGAAGTAATACTTCATTCAGTCTTAATTCAAGAGCTGTAAAAGCAGTTAATATTGCTCCTCTAATTTGAACTTGATCGTTAGTATTATTCAATCGTGAGTTTATCGCTTTTTTAGCATCATATAAATAGGCATCGTGCAGTGTTGTTATTTCTGGTACTGATTTTTTATCGTGTTGATCATATAATTCTGTCAAATTATTTTTATCATCAGGTAATTCGATTCCGCTAAACCTGGTGTTAATTACAGAACTTCGGTAGGTACCTATGAAATTTCTATAAACATCAGTGTGTTCTATTTTTTTTACTTCATCTGGTGAATAACTAAAGAACATTGGGTATTCAGCTAATAGTCGTTTACCTGCAGGTATAATCTCTTCACCTAATTGCGAAAGGATTTTTTTAAAACCCGTTGGTGCTTTTTCTATATACCCGAACCAATTAAGTTTTTCTGAGTCTCCATTAACAACAGTTGCGATTATTTTATTAACATCTTCTGATGGTGGCGGCACATCACCTCTAACTAATTGGCTTATGTATGCTTGTGAAACTGATTTACCAAGTTCTTTACATCTTCTAGATAATTCTCTATGCGATAGACCGCTTTTACTTATGTATTGGTTCAAAAGTTCATAATAATTCATGTGGTTGAACGCCTCCCTATTCTAAACTTATAGTTCTCATTATAAACAATTATAAATTAAAATTCATTTATTTGATATATAAATAGTTATCACTTAAAGGATCTAACTTTTTGATTAATAGATATTTATCAAAAAAGTATTGACATGCGATTGATTAAGATTTATCATTCATATTAAGTAATAAATAATAATCACACAGGCAGGTGAAATGTAATGAACTATCATGAAATGCTGAAATTAGCAATAAAGGAAAGTGGATGGAGTATGAGAGAAATCGCAAGACGGTGTACTGAAGATGGTGTGAATTTATCTCAACCGTATCTTAGCAAACTATGTACAGGTGAAATTCCTCCTGCATCAGATAAAGTAAACAAAATACTAGGGAAAATACTATCTGTTGTTTCAGACATATCCAAAGACGATCTATTGGTTGCTGCATATGTAGAGAAAATTCCTGCTGATGTTTTAAAGAAACTTAAAAAGATAGAATCAGCTTAATTATTCTTTCCAACAAATGATTAGTTATTAGGTGGTGATTTAAGGAATGTCCGCAAAAATCCAAGCAAGTTCGCATACACATGTTTTAAAGGGGGATGCGGACATGGAGATCCCAAAAAAGGAACACAAAATAGGAAATACAACAGTTATTATCCATTCTCCCCTCGTTGCGATGACAGAAGAGGAGCGGGTACGGTGGTTCAATGACGAATGGGAAAAAGGGAATCCAGTTTTGAAAGAAATAGCAGTTGCCGTCAGTAATTGCTATTCAGAGGATTAATTGCTTTTTATCTAAAGGAGGGGTGAAGGTTGAAGACTAGTGTAGATCGTATTCCTTACTACTTACGAAAGCTCGCTCAATATACTGCTATTCATCCATCTAAAAGACGAAATCCGTACAGACATGATCGTCTTATGTTTTATAAGGCGGGAATGGATAAGCAAATTGGAGAGGAGCATCCGAAAATTTATGAAAGAACGCAAAGTATGTAATTTGAAAGGTATCTTTACTAATCATGCAAAGAACAGTTGGGAATCGGACTGGATTATGGATGAGGAGAAACTCAGAGACATTGTAAAAAATGAAGAGCTGATTTCAAAAATAAAAGAAGAGTTCGAGTGCAATTTGAATAACGATTCTACATTCAATGCCCAAATTGTTAAGGTATATGGAATTAATATCTCGGGAGAACCATTTGAACATTATGTGATTAGCATTGGCCATTTTATTTACTCTCACCATTATACTTATTTTCCAAATATGGATAGCTGGCATCAAACTATATTAAATCAAAAATTTTTTGAAGATGTTGTTAAATCGTTCCAAAGTAAACTAACGCCAAGTTGGAGGAAAGCCAATAAATAACGCGCCATAGTGCGCTCTTCTTTTTAAACTTAATGCGAAATTTGATGAACGATTATATGCATAATTGCTGTCCAATTGAATATTCAGCAAGGAAATAGCAGCTGATCGACATCGTGGGTTAATCTATCAAGCTATGACATTAAGAAATTTTGAAGTTCAAAAGGGATTGTTTGAAGAGTTCTTTGAAGTATCCGGCATAACAACATACACATGCCAGACGGTTTTAAATTATCCAATTTAACAGGAGGAGATACAGATGAAACAGATGGTAAATTCGTTGAAAATAGCAAGCATAGCAAAGAAAAAGTTACCGGCAAACATCAGCTTAGATAATACTCTTGATTTTGCAACAGCATGCTACGAAAGAGGAATGGAAGAAGTAATTAAGGACATCGCTTTTTTAGAGTTGGATAAATTTGATCCAATAAAAATAAGAAATTCTACAATGAGGTTAAATCAAGTATGCCAACAGAGATTTGATGAACTAGAAAGCTTGCTAACTAGCGAACAAAAAGAACAGTTAAGAGCATACGAAGAAGCATACGCTAATTTTCTTGGTGCTGAATCCGGAGACCATTTTATTCATGGATTTATTAGTGGTTATCGCTATTTAAAAAACCAAGTAATCTTTAGAAGTGATTATGGAAATGAATATGATGATGATAAATAAGAAAACACTGACATAGAAAGCCGACCAAAGCTAATGTCAGTGCCGAATATTTACCTATAAGGATTTTATCATTCAATGATCATATGGACAAGTTATTTTAATATAGGGCATTAACCTTTGAAGTGCCCCTTAAACACAGACTAGAAAACCAACAAGTAAAGAGTAGGTGCTTAACATGCCAGATCCAAAAATTCCGGGAGGTTTCATCCTTCTTTCTAGAAAATTAATTGAAAGTGAGATATGGGATAAACCTCCATTATACATCAAGGTATGGGTGTATTTATTGGCTAAAGCGCAGCACAAACCTTATAAGAATCTTAAAAGAGGACAAGCTTTCGTTACCATTCAAGAACTAATAGAAGTGTGTAGTTATAAGGTTGGATTTCGCATAGAGAAGCCCTCAAAGAAGCAAATATACGGAATTTTGCAGTGGCTACGAAATCCCGATGAAAGGGTCAATGAAGGGTACGACGAAGGTGACATGATAGTAACAACGAAGGTAACACATGGAATGTTGGTTGAGGTCTGTAACTACGCCTTTTATCAGGACCCTAAAAACTATGAAGGTTACAACGAAAGTGCGACGAACGACACAACGAAGGAACAACGAAGGTCGAGGCAAGGGAACAATAATAACAAGAATGATAAGAATGATAAGAAAAAAGATAGTCGCAAACAAGTTTACGACGACTCATCGATTTATATAATTCTAGCAAACTACTTTCTTGAACAGATTAGGAAAAATAACTCTGAACACAAAGAACCTAATATTCAATCATGGGCTAACGATATACGATTAATGTTTGAAATAGATAACCGCACAGAAGAGCAAATCAAATACTTAATGAAGTGGGTGCAAGAGGACGATTTTGAAAGAGCAAATGTTCTTTCCACTAGTAAATTAAGAAGACGTTTTGACCAATTAGCTATGAAGGTGAAGAGTCAGAAACCTAAACCAAAAGCAAAAATAAAAAATATAGACTGGGAGGGTTTGTAAATGAAAAGGGGAGAGGTAAAAGATGTTTTTAAACTGATCAGTTATGCATATCCACGATTCGAAGTAACATCAGAAAAACTTGATACATGGTTTATGCTATTGAAAGATCAAAACCCTGCTGTTGTTATGAGGAATGCAGAGCGCTATGTTATGAATCAACAATTCCCACCTGCAATAGCGGATTTAAGAGAAACGAAATCTGAAGCTAATAACAATGATTTTTTAAAAAGACTTGATGAATGGGAGCGTGACGCTGTTGGACGTAAACCTGGAAGCTGAACAATCTGTACTCGGATGTATGTTGGTTGAAACAGAACTTGTAAAAGAATGCAGACTCGAACCTCATCACTTTTACCATCCAGATCATCGACATATATTCGAAACAATCAAGCTTATAGATGCTAAAAATGAGCCGATGGATATTGTTGCAGTTATCACCTACATGAATCCAGATAAACTAAAGAAGATGGGAGGTAAAGCACTCTTATCAAAACTAATTAAAAGTGTAGCGAGTACTAAGCCTTTTAAATCATATGAAAAATATGTTTTAAATGCTTACAAGATAAGAAGAGCCAAACAACTTAAAGAAGATGATCTGAATGATGTTGAGTCTATTACCGAGTTGATTAGAGCATTATCGGAATTGGAGCAAGATGACGTTGATGATGAATACAACCATCAAGAAACAATAGTTGAACTTCATCAGGATCTTGAGACTGAAAAAAGAGATATTACTGGAGTTGATACTGGGTTTAGGGATTTAAATAAATTCTTAGGAGGATATCAGCCCGGAGATTTAATAATATGTGCAGCTCGTCCATCAGTTGGTAAAACAGCTAAGGCCTTGAATCACGCAATAAAGGCTTGTGAGAATGATTCGGTAGTTCCTATATTCTCACTCGAAATGCCAAAAAAACAGTTACTAACGCGCATGATGGCCGCAATAGGAAATATTAACTCTGCAAAACTAAGAAATCCATTAAGGAGGTTCGATGAAAACGACTGGAAAAAGCTATCGATTGCCGAGGGAATGCTATCTGATATGAATCTACATATCTATGATAAATCTGGTCAAACAATATCCTTCATCCGTTCGAAGGTTAGGAGAATTAGGAAACAATATCCAGATAAGCAAATGCTGGTAATCATTGACTACTTACAATTAATTCGCTCTGAAGGAAGATCTGAAAGGAGAGATTTAGAAATTGGAGAAATCACCCGCTCCTTAAAGGAAATGGCTCGGGATTTAAACGTTGCTGTTATGCTCCTATCCCAACTATCAAGGGGAGTGGAATCAAGACAAGATAAGCGTCCAATGATGTCAGACATACGTGATAGTGGAAGTGTAGAACAAGATGCCGACGTGATTGAGTTTTTATACCGAGATGATTACTATGACAAAAGCTCTGACAAGCCAAACGTTATTGAGATTATAATAGCAAAGCAGCGAAACGGACCGGTCGGAACAGTCGAGTTGGCATTTATAAAAGAATACAACAAATTCCTTGACCTGGATTATCGCTATGACAATCAGAGAACTATATAACGATGCGGTAATATACGATGAACCACATTTAATCCTACTGCTAGATTTTCTTTTGTTCGAAAAGCGAACAATCAACTTAGATGATGAAAAATGTGTGTTAGACCTATACTTTAAGAAAAATAATCGAAACCGATTAAATAAACTAGTACTGGAATATAAGCGTGAAAAGGTGTAACAACAATGACCGAAAATGCGAAGTAAGAAAGGGTGAAAGTATGATTACAACAATATTAATTATTCTAGCAATTGTTTATTTGATAATCGGACTAATTTTTGCAGTAAGATTCCTGTTAACAGGTTGGTTGGATGGCATGAAAACTTTTTTCTTTATTGTGTTTTGTTGGTTGTATCTAGCTCTAACCAGTAGAAGAAGATAACAAATTTTAATGCCTAGTCCGAAGAAAAATAGACCGAATATCCGTCGTAGTGAGGTGAATAATTGAAACGTATTTTAGATGCATGTTGTGGCAGCAGAATGTTTTGGTTTGATAAGCAAAACGAAGATACGATTTACCTGGATAACCGTCAATTAACAGATACATTATGTGATGGCAGAACATTGGAAGTTAATCCTGATATTGTAGCAGATTTTAGAAACATGCCATTTGAAGATGAATCATTCTACCTAGTGGTATTTGATCCGCCTCATTTGGTTAAGGCGGGCGAAGATTCATGGTTGGCCAAGAAGTATGGAAAGCTAGATGATTTATGGCAAGTTGATATTAACCAAGGTTTTAATGAATGTATGAGAGTTTTGAAAACAAATGGAACGTTAATTTTTAAATGGAATGAGGACCAAGTACCGTTACGTGAAGTATTAGAAGCAATTGACCATAAGCCGTTGTTTGGCAATAAAAGAAGCAAAACACATTGGTTAGTTTTCATGAAATAGTAATGTACTTCGATGAAAAGGAGAATGAAAATGACATTAAAATGTATCGCATATATGACCACTAGAAAGAAAGGCAAGACGGATGGAATATATGAAGTAACTATTAATGGTAATCACAAATACTTGCCATTAAACGAATTAAAGGAAAAAGCAGGAGTTAGACAATCAAGCCAAACTAAAAAGATTGAAACTTGGTTAAATACACAAGATGGTATTCATTGGGCAATATCGGTTAAGCCAGCTAAAATATTTTAGTTCGCACTTCGATGAATATTAGGCATAAATAGCAGAAAGGGAGATGGAATGAAATTTATGGAAAATGAAGAATCTATTTTAAAAGAAGTTACCGAGTTTGGACGGGATATAGCTATGATGAAAGCACAAATAACAGCTGCAGTCGAAGCAAATAAATTCCTCGATGAACCAATCGATAGTGATTGGTTTAGAAACGTCAATTATGCTTTGAGCATGAAAAAGTATGATTTGAGTGTGTTGAACAAGAAAGTAGATGAACTAAATAAAATATCAGCCCACGAAATGAAATTAAGGTATCAAAAAAAACAACAAACAATATTTGAGAGTTGCTTTGTTGATATAGCTAAAGAAACATTGGATTCAGATTTATTTAAAGAGATTATATCAGCTGCAAAAAAACTTCAATTTGCAAGGAAAAACAAGGTTAATATTCCAAAAATAGAAAAGGAGTAATGAAGAATATGGATTTAGCTAATAAAAAAATAGATTATCGCTATGACAATCAGAGAACTATATAACGATGCGGTAATATACGATGAACCTCATTTAATACTACTGCTATATTTTCTTTTATTCGAAAAGCGATCAATCAACTTAGATGATGATAAAACTGTGTTAGACCTATATTTCAAGAAAAACAATCGAAACCGATTAACTAAACTAGTACTGGAATATAAGAGTGAAAAGGTGGAACAACAATGACCGAAAATACGTCGTAGGAAAGGATGATAAAAATGGTGAATGAAGGTAAGTGGTTAATTAATATAGTCGAGGATGGAATCTGGGACAGTTCGGAAGAATTTGACACAAAAGAGGAAGCTATCGCTTATGGGAAACTAGAATTTGAAGGGATTTATGAAGAGGAGAACGGAGAAGAGTTCAATTCAGAACTCTATAAAAAGGAATTCTTTGTAGGTAAAATAGAACGTTTTGTGCCAAGCGTTTGTGTCGATTCAGTCGTTGAAAGAATAGCTGAAAATGCTTATGACGAAGTAGGGGATGTTGCAGAAAGTTACTTGGAAAGAATTAGCAAAGAAGAGTATAACTCTTTAGAAGAAAGACTAAACCAAGCACTAAATGAGTGGTTAGACAAAACTAAAAATCACCCAACTTTCTACACGATTGTTAACACTGAAAAGGTAGAAATTTAGTACACACTTCGATGAAACCAGACCGAAAATATGACGTAAGAAAGGGTGAGACAAATGGATTATCCAATTGCTAAAAATCTAGAAGAATTAAGTGAAGCAAAGCAAAAAGAATTTGAAAAACTAGCAGAAGATTACAGTATGGCGTTACAACATATGAACCTTTTTATTGAAGTTAATGAACTTGATTACGATGAAATTTGGGATAAAGCAAACCAGCAGTACGATATTGATATGTCTTATGCACCAAATGAAGATTAGTACGCACTTCGACTAAAAATCTTATTAATACTATTCTAATTTTGTGGAGGTGAACATTTTGAAACAGGGAGAGAGCAGTACAAAGAAGAAAGGGAATCTGAAGATTGGAAAGGAGACCTATGGCACTATTCCAAGAGAAGAAGCGTTTCGTAAAGCATTTGAACTCTTAATTGAGCAAAAACAAAAAGTATGAATTCTAACTAAAATCACTAAGTTAGAGGAGGAGACTATGAAACTATTTAATCTTATTGTAATGACCCAAAATAACTCTCTGAGAGAATTAATCCAACAACAAGGAAAGATGAAGGCAATAAGAAAATTTCGTGAACTATATGGATGGGATCTGACTAGATGCAAACAATTTACTGAAAAATTTAAAGTGAAGTGGTGATTGCATGAATGTCGTTCAACCTATAAGAGATAAGCAGGTACTGGAAGAAATTGAGCATTATTTGAAACAAAAAAATAAAAGGGATTACATTATGTTTATCTTAGGAATTTATACAGGTTTAAGGATATCCGATATTTTAAACCTTAAAGCAAAAGATTTAAGGGATAAGACTTATCTGACACTTAAGGAGCAAAAAACAAAGAAACGTAAAACAAACACTAGGAAGACAATTAAGATTAACCCTTTCTTAAAACGTGAATTGAAAGAGTACTTAAGTGAATTAGATGATGAGGTATACGTTATAAAGAGCCGTGTTGGATTTAATAAGCCTATTTCCAGAGAAAGAGCATATAAAATTCTTCAAGAAGTAGCTAACAAATTCAGATTAGAGCATGTTGGTACACATACCCTAAGGAAAACATTTGGTTATCACATTTATAAAGCAACCAAGGATCCAGCATTGCTCCAAAAGCTGTTTAATCATTCATCAGAAGAGATAACATTACGATACATCGGGATCAACCAAGATACGATGGATGATGCTATTTCAAAACTCAAATACCATTAACAGTATTTCCCTTTTGCTATCAAGTTAACTCAAAAAGTTCATGTTAACTTCATTTTTAAAAAGTTGATTTGAGTTAGTGTTTACAAGCGTTAAAGGCAGATAGTTGAAGTTCACAGTATATGTATTATATGTAGTTCAATAACAATATAAGGGGGCATAAGATGGCCACCGAGGTTAATCTAAAAAAAGCCACATTCAAGCATATTGAAAGCGAGCTGTATTCGTACAAGGACACATTGAAAGAGATAGATCGTATAAGAGCAGAGATTATGTCTGGCACCAGAAATGAAATTGATGAAAACGTAGGGGGGAATTCTAAAACTAGTCCGATACCAGGTAGACCTACAGAAAGAATCGCAACAAGGCTGCTTACACATAAAACGTTAAGGAATTTAGAAGAAATCGCTTCAGCCATTGAAGTAACGTTTAATAAAATGAGCAAAGACCATCAGTCGGTAATTAGAGTCAAGTACTGGGGGAAACAAAAGGTTACTTGGGATGATGTTGCTGTTCAAACAAACATGCATCGAAACACAGCTATGAAACTTAGAAAAGATTTTGTAGTGGAAATTGCAGACAAAATCGGATGGAGATGAAAGAAAATGTGTGAAGGTTATGGAAACAGAAGAATGAATAATTGAGGTGTTCACTATTTTTATTCTAATTGAAATAGACAAAGATTGGACTTGGGGAATTGATTGGGGTAAGAAATCCAAAGGTGTAAGACTAGGTATTGTAGCAATTCACATTTGCAACAATAAATTCACTCACTTCTTAGAAATAATGTCTAATCATTATCATCATGAGAAATTAAAAGAAAATAATAATACGAAATCAGATGATTATTACACTGAAAATCCGAAGTAAGGAGTGAAGAAATGCAAAGAGAATATTTTTGTTGTGGATGTGGTTTGTTTCATTGGTTAGATATGTATGTTAAAAATGAAAATTGTAGAGTTGACAGAGCTGAAAGCCAAGGGTGCCCTAATCCAAAGTGTAAACGTCAAGCGCCTTTCCAATCAGATATTCAAGTGTTTGCAGTTGACACAATGAGTTATGCCTATTTTGCAGAAAATCACAAAGATTTTATTGATAAAATGAAATGGAGTTCACAGAAATATGCCCCTCCAAAAGCTATTTCTATTTACAAAAAACAAGAAATTCCAATTAAAGATTAATGTCGCATTATGATGATGGTTCTGAAGACCAAAGGAGGGGAATGAAATATGGAATATAATTATACTTTTGAAAAAGTTAGAGGAGAAAAACTTTTTCAAGTCCGATTAAACGGTGAATATATTACCTATGCGGAAGATACAAATCCCAAACGTATTGATGAGTGGTTAAAAAAACAAGGGTTTAACTCTAGAGAAGACTTCTTCAATAATAGGAAATCACAAATCGTAAATTATATCAATTCTTATTGATATGTTATCTGAAGATCCCCATGTTTACCGACGAGGGGATTTTTTTGCTGAAAACTAGTAAAAGTGCAAATTGTGTGCAAATGGACCACAAATCTGTCGTATTATGATAAGGTAAGAAACTAGTGAAAATCCTTCCTACGACTTACAGATGTGCGAGTAAACCCATTGTGATGTGTGATATTTAAAATACACATGAACGGTCCGATAAGGCAGTCATTGCAATGGTTTCGCAAAATATTAATAGTTGATTTGTATAAACATTTTCATTAGAAGGTGTTTTTTTTATGGGGGTGCTTCAGTTATGGATAGATTGTGCGAAATCGCAAAGAAAAATAATATTAGCCGCCAAACATATAGATACAGAATAAAGATAGGATGGAATCCGGACCAAGCTGCCACTACTCCTGTTATGTCTAAAAAAGAAGTTAGACAATATGCTTTAGAGAGACGTAAAATTTTAAACGCCAAAGAACATAAAAAAATTAATAATGATCCAGACAACCTATTTAGATTAACCCCTCAACATATAGCGGGTGCTGAAAAAAGAGGTATATGTAAAGCAACGGTGCAAAACAGAGTTTATAGCTCTGGGTGGACTGTTAAAGATGCTATTACAATACCAACACAAAAAACTAAGAAAAGTGAAAACCCAAATAAATATGAAGAGTATAAAATAAAAGCTGTTAATAATGGAGTGTCAAAATCTGCATTCACGAACAGGATAGGAAAATTAGGATGGACATTTGAAAAGGCAGCTTCAACACCTATGATATCTAAGAATGTCAGACGAAGGACTGATAAGGAATGGATTAATAAGGCAATAAAAAATAACATTAAATACGATACATATATTAAGAGGATAAAAAGGGGTTGGACACCTGAAGAAGCAGCAACCACCCCTCCTTTAGCAAATGGAAAATATCTGAATGATGAAAAAGAAGAAAAATCAAGAATAGCATTTGATAATTTCCGTTATAAGAAGGTGAAAAAGTAATGCTGTCTGAAAAGGAGAAAGAAGAACTGATTGAGAAGCATCAGGGAATTGTGCATGATATTGCAAAAAGATATGGTTATTATGATGAGAAAGAAGAACTTATAGGTTGGGGTAATATAGGCCTAGTAAGAGCAATTAATTATTATGAAAAAAACCCAAACAAACCTTTTGTTTCGATAGCTTTTTCTATGGTGAAAACTGACATCATGAATCAATATAAGCGTAATAGGTCTAGGTTAGAAGGTTCAGAAATAAGTCTACAACAAGAAGCATCTGTAGGTGGTAAGACGATTGAAGATTATTTAGGAATAGTAGAAGATGTTTATTATACAGAGGAAGATATTATTGAAATGATTGAAAAATCACTAAAAAAAGAAAAAGATGAAATGATGAAAAATATAACTATTGAATACTATATGGGCGGAAAAGATCTAGGCGAATTATCTGATCGCTATAGTATTACTAAATCAAAAGTTAAAAAATTACATCGTAGAGGGAAAGCTATAATAATACAGCATTTGATTAACAATGATTACTTAATAAATTATGCTTTTGCGAGTCCAAGTAAAGAGACGATAAATAGATTGAAGATTGTTAATCATAGAAAGGTTCATTCTTCTGAATTCGGAAAAATAAAGTTCCTTTTTAAATACTTTAGTCAGTATTCAATATCAATTAGAGATGTTGCAATTTTAATGAATACTAGTACTTATATGATTACTAAGCTCGTTAATTATAAAACCGCAGACTATCTTGATGCACCGTATGACGAAACTATAGAAAAAAAGGCGATGCAATATTTTAAAGATAAGTATCCTGAACGGATGCCAAGTGATATAAAAGTTTATAAGATTAGTAAATGATGCAGCTGAAACTAGGTGCTTTTTTTTATTTTCCATAAGTTTTCCAGCATTTAAACCGTAACGAATGTATGGTTATAAATTCATTTCGTAAAACTCTTGATAAGAAAAGTAGCCAAAAACAAAAAAATCACAACGGCAAGGTTAAAAGAACTTATGGGTGTTAATCGTGTCACTATTAAACGAGGTAAAGGTGGAACTATAAAAAGGATAAATAAAGGAGGTATGTAAATGTATGCCATTATAATCACGGAAAATTATCAGCCCGTTAATATGATACGATTAAAAACGGAGAGTGAGGCAGAATTTCAATATCAAAAATTCAAAAAGCAAGGATGTAATGTAGTGAAAATAAAAATTTATAAAGCTCATGAATTAAGTGTTATTAGGATTTAATGGCCCCCATAAGGGGAGAAGGAGATTGTAATGGTTTAATAGTTATACTTTACTGTAAACTTGGGATCATTTTGATAAAAGAAACTTACCACTTCTCGCCCGTTAGCAACATTTGCCGGTGTTGGTTCTTCGAGTATCTGCGTTGTTCCAGGAACTTCACCTTTAGTTGCATCACGATCACACTTTGCACCTGCTGGTAAGACAACAACGAATCTAACTTGACCTCCAGTGGGCATATTGAACCCTTTATGAGGTAGAGTCGTTTGAATAAGGAAAGATCCATCTTCTTCCGGAAGTAGTGCGTAATCATAACTTAAATGATAGAAATTTGAACCTTCAGCTATTGATTCAAGTTTAACTTGATTTAGATACTTACTTCCTAGACCAATCATAGCATCAGCAAGAGCTTCTT
Source organism: Radiobacillus sp. PE A8.2 (assembly GCF_045635475.1). Lineage (NCBI taxonomy): Bacteria > Bacillati > Bacillota > Bacilli > Caryophanales > Bacillaceae > Radiobacillus > Radiobacillus sp. PE A8.2. The sequence goes on from NZ_JBJGXI010000013.1 coordinate 97,411, forward strand.
CCTTTGTACCTTTTTCAATAACATCTGCAAAGTTAGAAACCTGCTTTGTTACTTCTGAAGCAACAATCGGCTCGAATGTAAAACCACCAAGTTCTAGAATTTCCATTATATGCGCTGGAACTTCATCATTACCTGGCACGTAAAATACTTCATCTTCTGCGATAGCTGCACTAGTTCTGAAAAAGGTTTCAACGTGTACTAAATCGTGATGCTTATTATGAGCAAAAGTTGGAGTAACCGTCATTATTGTTTCATGAGTTTGTACATTAATAGGCAATTACAAATCGCTCCCTTAATAGTTTACAATCTCCTTCTAAGTGTTAATTCGACTAATAATTCAAAAATCCTTGTTATTATTTGTAAAATTAAAAGGGATTAAGTAATTAATGTTGAAATAAAGTGACAGAAGGAGGTTTTCAAATGAATTTTGAAAGTAAATATTTAATAAGATACGGAATACCTGGATGGATATTTTTGATTTGGATTGCACTTCACCTTTTTATTGCAGGTAAAATAACTATTAGTGACGACATTGAACCAATAAAAGTTATATCAAGTTTAGTTCTAGTTATATCATTAGGGGTTGTTATTGGATATGTTTTTTATCAGAGCTACTTTACATTAGTTTGGGTTCTGAAAACAAATAATAATTTCATAAATAGAACACTAAAATCTGTTGAGAAAAAGAAAATAAAACTACCTGAAGATTTTAACGAAAGAAACTTTTTAATTGAGTTTTTGTGGCATTCTCATATACTCAAATTGGAAGAATATAAACTTTCATATCTTTCTCAACAATATGAATACTTGTCAAACAGAAAGCATGAACTTGGATCCCTTTTGGTAACCTTAACATTTTGTTGCTTGGTAACAGGAATTTCTTTATTCTTTGGGTTTAATATATATTTGATTGCAATGTTATTAGCGAGCGGAATTACCTTATTTACAACATATAGATCCTTTGCATATTATTCTGAGAATCTTGATTATTTTACAGCAAAAGTAATAGATGAGGTTTAAAGTAATTAGTAAGTCTACTTAGTGGTTGTTGCCTACAGTTGAATAAAATGAAACTGATCAATTATAAATGTAAGCGTAGTTTACAAAGAGAAAGTTCTATAAATGTTTTTCTAATTTATGATAAACAAACAGGTGACGTAGCTTTACTGCAAAAGATACTCGATCATTCAGAGATTCTAGGATATAAGCCTATCTATTCAGGAAAGCTTATTCTTTATCTTTAATCGCCTACGATTACCCATATTTAATTAAAGTGTACCTCATATTAAGGGATTGTGTGTGCTAGAATTAAGAGTATCAAGGAATTTGGGCATGGGGTGATTTCAACAGTATATATAAGATATGGGTAATTGATAAGGAGGATAAATATGAGTAACTTACCAGATGCAGAGGATCTTTTCATGAATGTTTCTATTTACGAAAGTTTTAATTTCAACATAGATGATTTAGATGCAATAGATAAGATTATTTACGAACATGAATTAATCGACTGTTATTGTATCGATTGTAAAAAGGAAAGTACTTTCCACTTTGTAACGCCGAGGTATTCCTATCCAATTAATGCATTAGGGAAGGATAAAACAGGGTCTATTCACGAATCGCAAGAAGAGACAGATAAAAGAGTTTTTAAGAGTTTAACTACTGAAGGACCTTATTACATAAATATCACATATAAGTGTTCAAGGAATAAAAATCATGAACTTGTTTTCATAATTATGATAAACGGGACTAGACTTATTAAAATTGGTCAATATCCTTCAATTGCAGATTTTGAGGGTTCATCACTTAAAAAGTATCAAAAAATACTTGGAAATGATAAATATAGAGAACTGAGTAGAGGAATAGGTCTTGCTTCTCACGGTGTTGGTATTGGTTCATTTGTATATTTAAGAAGAATATTTGAATATTTAATAGAACTAGCACACCAAGAAGCAACAGAACATGAAGTGAAATTCGAAGATGACGTTTATAATTCAAAACGAATGGATGAGAGAATTCTTATGTTAAAGAATTTTTTACCTGAATTCCTTGTGGAGAATAGGAATATATATGGAATTTTAAGTAAAGGTGTTCATGAACTTACAGAGAAATCTTGTTTAGAAATATTTCCTCATGTGAAATTTGGGATTGAGTTAATTTTAGACGAACAACTTTTCAAGATTGAGAAGAAAAGTAAAGTGGAAAAAGCGAAACAAAAAATAAGAAGTATAGCTCAACAATTAAAAGAATAAAGGCAGAGCATATCCACATATAGATGTTAGTATGTTAGTAAGTGATAATAGAAATAACACTTCTTATCAGGGTTTTATTGTATATAATAGAATTAGTATTGTTGAAGGAGTGGTGCAATTGAAGAAGCTATTTTTTGTTTTGTTAGCCATTACTATACTTAGTGGCTGCAGTTCTACAGATGGAACTGATCAAGTAGAAAGTGAAGAGGTTGCTTCACAGGAAACACAAGAACTTAATTTGTCTGATAAAGCGATTCAAGAACGAGATGAGTTTATTGAAGCTTACAATGAAATAGTTGATAACTCTGAGGACAACAGCGATTATATTGAGATAGATAATATTGAAGCTCCCGAACTTGATAGTGAAGGTGATACTTTTAGTCAGGACTTACTAAATAAAGAGGGGAAGAATATAAGCGTTGTTTATAGTGGGGACGGTGCTATCAACGGTTTTCGAGTTTTAGAAAAGCAAGAAGAGAATGTTCCGATTAATCTTGCTTTTGTATCTTTCATGGCACTTAATTTAGCTGAGGACGCATATACAGAAAAACTTACACAAATAATCGTATCTACGGATAATTTAAATAATGAATCCTTTAATGACAGTGGTTATGAAGTTGATATGGTTTATGCAGAAAGTGAAAACATATTAACAACAGTTATAGTTAAAGAAAATTAAGACATCTCATTACGAGGTGTCTTTTTCTATGAGGTGAAACAATGCCTGAATACAAGACCAAAGAACAGAAGCGCAAATTCTATGATAGTGGTTCTTGGAAACAAATGCGTAAACGAATTAAGCAGCGTGATAATTATGAATGCCAGGAATGTAAACGCCGAGGAAGATTAACCATTGATACTAACGAGTACAGTGAATCTGCTAAACGCAAGAAGATCATGTTAGTTGTCGACCACATTAAAGAGGTTGAAGATTATCCAGAGCTTGCGTTGGATGAAGGTAACCTACAAACGCTTTGCGTCAACTGCCATAACTTTAAGCATGGAAGGTATGTTGATTATTCTTTGTGGAGAAAGAAACCTAAGTGGGATGATGAATGGTGGTGAGAAGAATGATAACAGTAACAATGCCAATCGATGAGTATGAACGAATGAAGAAAGATCTAGAGAGGTTAAAAGAGGAAAGCATTTATCACTATGCTAAGCGAGATTACAGTGATGTAAGAGGAAATGAATATAATATTTCGTTAGATGTTCGTTCAATGCAAAGTGCTCTAGCACAAAAAGAGAGAAAAGCTGTTAGTTTCCGAATAATATAGACCCCCCGCCTAAATGTTTTTGGATTTTTAATCTTCGGGGGCA